>JBEKZK010000318.1:0-7440 GCA_049509935.1 Xanthobacteraceae bacterium
CCGCGCATGAAATTCCGCAAGTGCGCGCGAGTGCCAGCATTGCGTGCTCGACCCGGGGATTGTTCCATCGGTCGTCGCGATGCGTGAACTTCGCGAGCCAGAGCGCATCGTCGTCCTCGACGGTGGCCTTCGGACGCGCGCCGCCCATCGACGTTCCCGCTCGAAGGAGCGCTTCGGCCTGCTCCGCATCGACCCCCGCAGGCTTGGGAGCTTCAGGATCCTTCTCGGCCGCGACCATTTGGTCGGCGAACTCGATGAGCTTCGCCAAGTCGAGCGTACGGTTGAACTTGCGCGTGGGAGCCTGCGGCTGCACGTTCAGGCCGAATCCCAGCGCGCCGGCGCGGTCGTCGGGAGAATTCAGCAGGTATTCCATCTCGGTCGGAGTGATGTTACCGAGTCGTTTCTCGATTAATTTGCGTCCCCAAGAGTCGGGAGAGCTGTCGCGCAGTGCGCCGAAGTTGCCGCGCAGCTTGGTCGTGCGGAAGACCGGCACCTGAAGCTTTAGTTCGACGGGATCGAATTCAACCCTGTCGTTTCGCGAAAGATAACTCCTGCCGTAGACGAACTGGCCGACCGCCGTCCCTTGCCGGCTGGTATCCAGTTGATACCTCCCGGCGGTTACCGGTTCGGTTTGTCCAGGCAGCGTAATGTAGACGAAGCACTCCTCAGAAGGCATTGCTCGGCCCTCCTCCGGCGCGCGCGCGCTCGCGTTCATCGAGGCCGCTGAGCACCAAGCCTTCCTCGTCAGCTTTCGGATCGGCGACGCCATCGAGCGACGGCAGGAGGTTCATGGCCCAAAGCATTCCAACGTAAATGCCGGCGCTGGTGCCGAGCTTGCCGCTTTCGGCATCGCTCAAGACGTGCCGGTCCACGCCGAGCTTGCCGGCCAGTTCGGCAAGGCTCAGGTTGCGGCGAAGCCGTGCCGTCCGAAGGTTCCTGCCAAGACGTTTCAGGGCATCTTCAACGGCGAACGGCGTCGCTTTGGTCAGCTGGCTGCGGGGCGGCATGGCGCTTCATGGCTCCCAAAAGTGGCTTAAAGGCACCTCATGACACCATCACAGATGCACTCGAATATGGCGAAAGTCAAGTAATGGCGCCATGAAATGCCACAAAGATACTTTTGGGCGCCATAAGGCGCCAAAAGGAGACATGCACTGGAACCGCGGCACGATTGGCCTCCGGTCCAGCGCACCTTGAAGGCAGAACGCGTCATGAAGACCATCGCGGTCGTACTGGGTTTGTTGTGCGTGATCGTCGCGATCGTCTATGTCGTCGTACCGGCCGGATCGCTCCCGACTTTCCTTCCCGGGTTCGAGGCAGGCTCGCCACACATCCACATCAAGCACGGCATCGTCGCGGCGGTCGCCGCCGTCGTGCTGTTCGCGGCCGCGTGGTTCGTCGGCCGGTTGCGATAGCGGGCGTCAGCTTTTCTCTTCGGCGAACACCCAGCGCGTCGAACGGCCAGGGAAGTCCTCCTCGATGAACGCCAGCACGACGCGCGGACGAACCGCATAGAACGCCCCCGCCGCAAGGTCTGACGTCCATTGGTATTTCGGATCGTACACGGCGACGTACCGCCGGAGCGTCTCGGTGTCGGTAACCTCCGCGGCGAAGCCCTCGACCATGATCGCCTGGGCGGCGTTCTCCGGGCAGACGACACAGTGCGGGTTCCCGGCGAGATTTCGCCCCTTCACGGACGCGCGGTCGGTGCCGAAGTAGAAGCGCTCGTCCATCCAGCATCCCCAGACCGGAGCCACGTGCGGTCGGCCGTCCGGTCTCACCGTGGACAGAAAATAATTGTGCGCCTGCTCGAGCCGCTCGCGCGCCCATGACCATGGCAGCAACGCGCCGCCGCCGCTCTCGAGCCCGTAGCTCGGCGGCATCCGAGGTCGACTGGAAACCGGCTCGACGTGGTTGTCGTCGCCCATGACCGAATCCGCCGCGGCAACCGAGAAGCTCGCCAAATCTTTTCAGTGGTATATCGATGTGACCGGCAAGGCCACATCATCTGGTGCGGTCGAGAGGACTCGAACCTCCACGGGTCGCCCCACTAGCACCTCAAGCTAGCGCGTCTACCAATTCCGCCACGACCGCAGATGAGGAGCCGGCCGAGATCGGCCGGCCCGGAAACGACGGCGCTGGATGTAACAAATCGGTCGTACCCGGACAAGGGCCGCTCGCGCATGTCCCGGCGAAGTGGACCCGGTTCGCCGGATCGAGGACATGCGCCAAAAAAGAATCATGTCCCGGCGAAGTGGACCCGGTTCGCCGATCAAGGACATGCGCCAACAAAGGCTACAGCGCGGGAAGCCCTGTGGTCACCGGCTGCCGGCGCCGCGCGGCAGCATTTCCTTGATCTCGACGGCGATGCGGTTGCCGTTGACGACGACGGCGCCGCGGGCCACCGGCAGGTTGTTGGCCAGGATCTGCACCTCTTCGTCCTCCGAAGCATCGAGCTCGATGATCGCGCCGCGGCCGAGCCGGAGCACCTGATGCACCGGCATGATGGTGGAGCCCAGCACGACCGCGATATCGACGGAAACCTTGTCAAGGGTCGGCACGGAACCTCTCAAATCTCCCCTCCTCGAAGTGCCTCCGAGGTCCCGGGGTGGTTACGCCATGGTTAAGAGCGAACCGTTAATTTTCGGTCACCTTTGCTGGCGTCCCGGCGCGGCATCCCGGCGCGGGGCGGCCTGCTAGTGTCGAGACCTGCCGCGGCGCCTCAGGGTTGTGGTGGCATCTTCGCGGCGCGTGCGGCGTCCCACCACCAGATCGTCGGGAACGCGTCGGCGCCGTACGTCGGCATGGGATCGGGTCGCGCGAACCGGTCCCACCGCGCGGTGCGCACCTTGTCGATGTCCCACTGCGGCACGACGTAATGATTCCACAGCAGGACGCGATCGAGCGCCCGGGTCGCGGCGACGAGACCGGCGCGGTCGTCGGCGAAGATGATGCGATCGATCAGGGCGTCCACGGCCGGATTCTTGATGCCGATGAGGTTGCGCGAGCCCGGTGTGTCGGCGGCCGCCGAGCCCCAGTATTCGCGCTGCTCGTTGCCGGGCGACAGCGACTCCAGCCAGGACGCGATGACGATGTCGAAATCGAACTGCCGCACGCGGTTCTGATATTGCACGTCGTCGACGGCGCGCACCGTGACGGCGATGCCGAGCCGCTCCAGCGGCGCCTGGTAGAACAGCACGAACGGCTCGTAGGTCGGGTCGTCGATCAGGAACTCGACGCGCAGCTGCTCGCCGGTCCGCTGATCCACCAGCTTCTGATCGCGCACCACGTATCCGGCCTCCTTGAGCAGGCGCGTCGCCGCGAGCAGGTTGCCGCGAACGGCTTCGGCGCCGCCACCGACCGGATTGGCATAGGGCGTGGTGAAGACCTCGGGCGGCACCCGATCGCGCAGGCCTTCGAGGATCCGGAGCTCCGCGCCCTCGGGCAATCCGGACGACGCGAGCTCGGTGCCGTCGAAGTAGCTGGTGATCCGGCGGTACTGGCCGTAGAACAGCTCCTTGTTGATCTGCTCGAAATTGAGCGCGAAGTTGAACGCCCGGCGCACCCGCGGATCGGCGAGCTTGGGCCGCCGCACGTTGAACGCATAGGCCTGCATGGTGCCGAGGTTGCGCAGCGGAAACGTCTCGACGACGACGCGCTTCTCGCGGACGGCCGGAAAGTCGTAGCCGGTAGCCCAGCGCTTGGCGCTGTTTTCCGCTCGCCAGTCGACCTGGTCGGCCTTGAAGGCCTCGAAGGCGACGTTGACGTCGCGGAAATAGACGAATGTCTGCTGGTCGAAATTGTGGGTGCCGACCATGGCTGGAACAGCGCTCGCCCAATAGTCCTTTACCCGCTCGTACACGATGTTGCGGCCGGCCTCGAACCTGGCGATGCGATAGGGGCCGGATCCGAGCGGCGGCTCGAGCGTGGTCGCCGTCACGTCGCGCGGCTTGCCCGATGCGTCGCGCCCCTCGAACCAGTGCCTGGGCAGCACCGTGAGCTGGCCGACGATCTGCGGCAGCTCGCGGTTGCCCGGCGCATCGAACGTGAAGGTGACCTCGCGCTCCCCGGTCTTCTCGCCGCGCAATACATGGCGGTAGTAGGCGGCGTACTGCGGACTGTTGCTCTTGAAGGCATCGAACGAGAAGATCACGTCATCGGGCGTGATCGGCTCGCCGTCGTGCCAGCGCGCCTCGCCCCGCAGCCGGTAGGTCACGGCGGAGAAATCGGGCGGAAATCTCGCCGCCTCGGCAATCAGCCCGTACTCGCTCGACGGCTCGTCCAGCGAGGCCCCCATCAGGGTGTCGAACAGCAGCCCGGTGCCACCGGCCAGATTGCCCTTCACGCCGTCCGGCACCGGGTTGAAGTTGTCGAAGGTGCCGACGGCGATCTGCCGCAAGGTCCCGCCCTTGGGGGCGTTCGGGTTGACGTAGTCGAAGTGCCGGAACTCCGCCGGATATTTCAGGTTGCCGAACAGCGAGAGCCCGTGGCGCCAAGCCGTCTCGTCGCCGGCAGCGGCGGCGCCGGGCACCAGCCGGCCGACCGCAGGGGCGGCGAGCGCCAGCCCGGCGGCACGGATGATGGTACGGCGGGTGGGCGTCACGCGATGCTCCGACCAGTCGACTACAGCGCTTCCCGGTCATAGTGAATCATTTGTTGCGGCGCCTCGCCCCGGGGAGCGCTGTAGACTTCTTGTTGGCGCATGTCCTCGATCGGCGAACCGGGTCCACTTCGCCGGGACATGCTGTAGACTCCTTGTTGGCGCATGTCCTCGATCGGCGAACCGGGTCCACTTCGCCGGGACATGCTGTAGACTACTGGTTCCGTCTGCGCTCCTCTTCGGCGACCGCCTTGAAGTCATAGGTGGGGAAGAACTCGGTGCGATAGGCGCCCCACGCGGACTGCTCGATCGACCGGTTGACCTCCCGCAGCCGGCTCGCCGGGACCCGCAGGGTGACCACCTGGCCGATCCCCATCATCACGTACCAGGACACGACCTCGATGCCGGGCGGCGGGAACTTCTTGTAGAAGTCCTGTTGCCGCAGCTGCGCATTGATCTGATCGAGGTTCTTGCTCTGGTCGTGACGGAAGAAGACCGTCAGGAGGAACGTGTCGTCCTTGGGGTTGTCCTGCTGGGCCATGGCTGGCGACACCCATACCAGGATCAGGGCCAGGGTAGCCACCCCAGCCCGGAGAAAACCGTGCATTGCGCGCTCCGTCGTCATCCGCGGCACCGCATCGGGCGCCGGCAAGCTCCGGTAGCGCCGAGTGCCGCAAAGCGGGCATTGACGGCCGAAAGGCTGCGCGTCAACCACATCCCGCAGCCGGCATGAACGGCGGCGCAATTCGGGAGCGGTCGCACAATGCGCACCGCCGCCCCCGGATGTCATCCGGGCTTCGGTCTTGCGCCGGAAAGCCGGTAGTGCGGCGGATTTGAAGTTCCTATCAGATGTGCGACGCGCTCGTCATAGGAACTTCAAATCCTAAAAGCCGCACTAGAATCATAGACTTGCTAGTGCACCTCTGGATTCCGAAGTTCGCACCAGAGGATGTCGCCAAGTGATGCGAACTTCGGAATCGTTCCTGTCCGCGCAGATAGATCATGTGCGGCGTCAGACCGCCGTGGCGGCTGATCCATTGGCGGATGTGTTGCGGATAGTTGCTCCACAGGACCCGGGTCCACGCCGCGCTGGCCACCGGACGTCCGGCCTGGTCGGGCGTCCACGCCGCATGGAACCCGAGGCTGGCGCGATCCGTTATGCAGATCTGGCGGCGCGGCAGCTTGCCGAGCAGAAGGGTACAAGCCGAGTTACATGGCCCGTCCACGACGACACGCTCGCCGGTGCCGCGCAAGGCCTCGAATCTGGAAAGATACTGATCGATACGTCCCCCGGGGTCCCCGTCGATCCTGACCGCCGCCGCCACGGAACCTGCACCAAGCGCAACGAATCCGGCAGCTGTCACGGCTGCCACCCTGGCAAGTAGTCGCATTCGCCCTCCCCCTCGGGACCGACACGGCCATCCCGTGCACAACCTGTCTGGGAGGGAACACAAGCAAATTTGTGGCCATGATCAAATTTCCGTGGCCCGCCGCGGACCATCGGTACCGCAGGAGAGATTTGCAGGTAGTGGGATAAGGTCGCGCGATCAATAGCCGCTGGCCGGACCCGGACATTGGCAGACCCTGATCGCAAGCACGGCTTCGACCGTGCGGCAGGTGACGCCATTCTGGGCAGACGGCCCCTGCAGGGGGCGAGGGTGGGAGCATCGCTCTCGGTGCTGACCTGCGCAACGGCCGGTCGTGATGAACCGACCGGCGCCCGGGGGTTTGTGCCGGTCGCGGCCCAATGGCAAGGTTGCGGAATGCTCGAGCGACCGCCGCCATCCGCCCGCGATGATCTGCCCCTGGGTTCGACGCTCCCGGCGGGCGCCCCGCCGGTCGAATGGCTGATCGCCGACGATCCGGTGGCCTACGACGATGCGGTCGGCGCGATGACGGCGCGCACGGATGCGATCGCGGCCGGGCAGGCGCCGGAGCTCGCATGGCTGCTCGCGCATCCCGCGCTGTACACCGCCGGCACCCGCGCCAGGCCCGAGCAGCTGATCGATGCCCGGTTTCCGGTGTTCTCGAGCGGCCGCGGCGGCCAGTACACCTATCATGGCCCCGGCCAGCGGGTCGCCTATGTGATGCTCGATCTCAGGCGTCGCAGCCCGGATGTTCGCCGCTTCGTCGCCAGCCTGGAGGAATGGCTGATCCGCACGCTCGACCACTTCAATGTGCGCGGCGAGCGGCGCGAGGATCGCATCGGGGTCTGGGTGCGCCGCCCCGACAAGGGACCGGACCACGAGGACAAGATCGCGGCGATCGGTATCCGCGTGCGCCGGTTCGTCACCCTGCACGGCGTCAGCCTCAACGTCGATCCGCGGCTCGCCGATTTTTCCGGCATTGTTCCCTGCGGCATCGCCGATCCGCGGCATGGCGTCACCAGCCTGGTGGATCTCGGGCTGCCGGTGACCATCCCCGAGGTCGATACGGTGCTGCGCAGGGAATTCGAAGCGCTGTTCGGCAAGACCGTCTAGTGCGGTGGATTTGAAGTTCCTATCAGATGTGCGGCGCGCTCGTCATAGGAACTTCAAATCCAAAAACCGCACTAGCATCATAGACTTGCTAGTGCACCTCTTGATTCCGAAGTTCGCACCAGAGGATGTCGCCAAGTGATGCGAACTTCGGAATCGGTGCACTAAAGCATGTCCCGGCGAAGTGGACCCGGTTCGCCGATCAAGGACATGCGCCAACAAGGGAATCTACAGCGCTTCCCGGGTCGAGGCGCCGCAACAAATGGTTCACTATGACCGGGAAGCGCTGTAGTGCGAGATGCGGATGAGCTCGGGACTTGCTGACCCCGGGCCCCACCGTCGAGCCAGGTGATGAAGTCGCTG
>JBEKZK010000319.1:0-5578 GCA_049509935.1 Xanthobacteraceae bacterium
GGACACCGGCGGCCCATCGGCCGTCGGACATCGGTCACGCTGCCCGGACGGCGGCCAGGAACTGATCTACCTGGGCGCGCAACGTGGCCGAATGCTGCGACAGCTCTCCTGCCGCGTTGCGCACCTCGACGGCCGCCGAGCCGGTCTCGTTGGCAGCCTTGGACACGCCGGTGATGTTGGTCGACACCTCGATGGTGCCGGTCGCCGCCTGTTGAACGTTGCGGGAGATTTCCAGGGTCGCCGACCCCTGCTCCTCGACGGCGGCGGCAATCGCGGCGGCGATCTCGTTGATCGACGTGATGGTCGAGGCGATCTCTCCGATGGCGTTGGCGGACTCCAGCGTCGAGGCCTGGATGCCGCCGATCTGCTGGCCGATCTCGTCGGTCGCCTTGGCGGTCTGCGCGGCGAGCTGCTTGACCTCCGAGGCCACCACCGCGAAGCCGCGGCCGGCTTCGCCGGCGCGCGCCGCCTCGATCGTGGCGTTGAGCGCCAGCAGGTTGGTCTGCTCGGCGATCGCCGTGATGATCTTGATCACATCCCCGATCTTGCGCGCCGCGGTGCCCTGGGATTCGACGATGGAGGTCGTGCGGTTGGCCTGCTCGACCGCCTTGCGGGCGATGTCCGACGAATGCGCGACCTGCTTGGTGATCTCCGCGATCGACGACGACAGCTCCTCGGTGGCGGACGCCACGGTGGCAACGTTGGCCGAGGCCTCCTCCGAGGCTGCGGCGACGGCGACCGACTGGCGTGATGTTTCCTCCGCGGTGGCGCTCATCGCGGTGGCGGAGGATTCGAGCTCGGTCGCCGCCGAGCTGACCGACGCCAGGACCGCGGTCACGTCGCGGTTGAAGTCGCTGGTGAGCTTGGCGATCCTGTCGCCGTGCGCGATCTGCGCGCTGGTCGACTCCGCCTCGTTGGCGGCGAGCTCGCGTGCCTTGATCATGTTGTCCCTGAACACCTTCACGGTCTCGGCCATCTGGCCGATCTCGTCCTTGCGGCCGGTGCCCGGTATGTCGACGCCGGTGTCACCACGCGCGAGGATGCACATCGCTGCGCCCATGCCGACCACCGGCCTCGAGATTCCGCGGCCGATCAGCCAGGCCAGCACGACGCCGACGATCAGTCCACCGATCGCCAGCAGCAGCACGAAACGCTCCGTCCACGACACCAGGCTCAAGGTCTCGTGCTCGATCTGCGCCTCGTCCGCGATGCCACTTTCCTTGATCAAATGGACGTCGGCGGCGATGGTCTCGGCCATCTTCTTCATCTCGCCGTTGACCAGCCTGTCGATCTCGTTGGCGTCGTGCGAGGCCCTGACGTAGCCTTCGTGATAGGTGTCGACCAGCGGCTTGATCTCATCGAGTTTCTTTCGCGCATCCGATTCCCTGGTCGCGCCATCGAGGCCGTCCATGACCGACTTGAGATCGGTGAACGCCTTGTCGGCGCCCTGTGCGGACGCTTCGTCGTGGCGGGCGAGCAGCTTGTTGACGTTGAGGCGCGCCAGCATCACGTGCTTGAGGCCCTCGCCCGCAAGGGTCAGCATGCTGCTGTTGCCAGACTTCGCGGCGGCGCTCTGCAATCCTTCGAAGTCGGTGCGCAACTTCAAGCCTGACGGATCGAGCACCTCCTTGACATCCTTGAGCTGTTCGTGACGAAACACGATCAGCCTGTCGAAGTCCTTCCCGTAGTTTTCCAACTGCTCGGAGACCTGCTTCATCTTGGCGAGGCGTTCCGGGTTCTTGATCTCGGCGACTCCCTTCGCGACGATCTCTTTGAGCACCGTGCGCCCCTTCTCGGCCGCCACCACGTCGCCTTCCTCGCCGGTGATCGAGAATTCACGCACGAAGCGTCGAAACGCGAGGAACTCGCGGTCGGTATCGCGCGCCAGTCCGACTACGGCGACTCGCTGGCTGTAGGTCTGGAATGCGGTCGCGACATTGCCGAACGCCAGATAGGCGGTTGCCGATATCACCGCCGTGATGGCGAGCACGCCCCCGAAGCCGATCGCGATCTTGGTGTTGATCTTGCGGTCGGTGAACAGGCTCGACAGGCCACCGCCCGTGTCACTGGTGCCGATCGTCGCATTCATTGTCGCCATGGCGGGAGTCTCTCTGTCCGTTGGATTCTATCAGTTTGATTCGACGAGGAAGCGGCGGTTGCGGCCCTGTACCGGCCGGGCATTGTTCGGGAACAGCGTGGCGAACTGCCCGATCTGTTCGGGCGAGGCCTCGATCGGGTCTCGGAACACGGTCCAGGTCAAACCCTCGGAGCACGGCGGCGTGGTGAGGGAGCCCATGTAGCGGAAGTAGCCGCCGCCCTTCGGCAGCAGTGCCGCGGGATCGATCGCGCCGCCGGCGCGCATTTCCGGGCCAGCCTCGTGCGGCATGACCTCCCAGATCGTCTGCAGCGCCGCGTTCTTCTGGCCCGGCCTGACGAGCACGCCGACCACCGCGAGGTCGCCGGCGCCGGAGCGGTGCACGAGATGGAGCTCGAGGTCCAGCCGTTTGCCGGCCAGCAGGTGCTCGCTCGGATGGTGGAAGTGAAACTGCAGCAGTTCATACCGAGTGCCGCCGATCGTGCAGCTGCAGCCGGCATCGGCATTGACCTGGATGGTGTGGCCGTTGTTGACGATCCGCAGCGGAAGCGGCTTGTAATCGAGCGTGACCGCAGCCGCATCGCCTCTGGTGCCGCCGGTCAGATCGATGGGCGTCTGCTCGAGACCGAGCTGGCAGACTTTGAAGGCGGGCTGCAGCTCGGCCCAATGCTCCGGTCCGGCGTCGCCCTCATAGCCCCAATGAGGCGCCGATCCGGCGGCAGCCGCGTGCTCCGATTCGGCCGCCAATCCGCGGGCAGCCGCGAGGCAACAGGCGCACCCCGCCGCCGAACCGAGGGCGGCCATTCGCAGGAAGGCGCGGCGGGCGATGTGCATATGTTACGACCCTCGACAAATGGGGAGCGACGGACCGAGAATGCATGTGCAGCGCATGTTCGGCGCGCAGAGTTAATGAAAGCCGATCAGAAAGCCTGTCTCGCCGGTTTTCCGGCGTGCACAAATGCGTACGCAGTTTTCCACGCTCGACTACCGCGAGCACCGGGACTGCAGCCGTCATGCGGGTCTCGGGTCGCGCGTCCGCGTCTTGCCGGAAACAAGCAAGGCGTATGACGGGTCAACAATGCGATGAGCCCGGCTACAAACATTGCGGTGCGGGATCGGGCAGGCCTGTCGCAACCATCAGACCTGCGTCCCGTTCGATCCGCGCAGGCGTCAGCTCACCCAGGAGAAGAACCGCGACAGCCGCAATCCCGACGGCCAGGTCCAGATCGGATTGCGCGCGACGCCGAGGTCCCAGGATCCGAGGACCACGTCGACCCGGCCGATCAGGTTCTCCACCGGGACGAGGCCGACGCCGCCCGCCTGCGGGTCGAGCCGGCTGTCGGCGGAATCGTCGCGATTGTCGCCCATGACGAACAGGTGGCCGGAGGTCACCGCGAACGTCTCGGTGTTGTCGAGGTCACCGGCGCCACCGAGCTTGAAGATCGGATGCTCGCGGCCGCCCGGCAGCGTCTCGACCCAGCGCGAGGCCGTCAGGGAGCTTCCGTTCTCCATCTCCACGGGGCCTGCCCCGTCGCGGCGCAGCGGCAGCAGCGTGTCGTTGATCCACAGGCGGCCGTCGCGCATCTGCACGCGGTCGCCCGGCAGGCCGACCACGCGCTTGACGAACGTCTGGCTCGGATCACGCGGCAGGCGGAACACCACGACGTCGCCGCGCTCGGGCAGCCGTCCGAGCAGCCTGTCGGGGTGCGACGGGCCGAGCGCGAGCGGCAGCGAATAGCGGCTGTAGCCATATGAGAACTTCGACACGACCAGCTCGTCGCCGATCAGCAGGGTCGGCTGCATCGAGCCCGACGGTACATAGAACGCCTCCGCGGCGACCGTCTTGGTCAGCAACGCGACGGCGATGATGACCGCGATCTGGCCCACGGCCGGCAGAATTCGGCGTGCCAAGGGGGTACTCTGGTCCATGATCCTCTCCGTCTGCTGGCCGTATATCGGGGCGTCGGCGCTCAGCTGCAAGCCGTCGGCGCCGGTCCCCTGGCGGGCGGTGGACCGGCGTGGGCGAGCGCCAGGATCAGCAGCCCGGCACACGAGCCGGCGGACGCCGCCAGATACGGCAGGGTGTAGCCGCCGGTCGCCTCGTCGATCAACCCGAGCAGCGCCGGCCCGCCGGCGACTCCGAGCGCGGTCAGCAGCTGGCTCACCGAGTAGATGCGGGCGTATTCGCTGGTGCCGAACGCGTTGACCAGCAGCAGCGGCTGCAGCATCAGCACGTTGCCGACCGTGAGCCCGAACGACGCGACCCCGAGCAGCAGCGGCATCCTTTCAGTCGCGAGCGCCAGCACGACCATCGCCAGGGTCTGTCCGGCAAACATCGAGAGCGCGAACGGGCGCGCCGCGACCTTGGTCAGGATCCAGCCGCCGCCGAGCCGTCCGACCAGGCTGCCACCGGCGAGCAGCGCGACCGCCAGGGCGGCGGTCTCGACGCCGTCGCGGGTGTTCACCAGACGATAGAGGTGGGCGATGGCGCCGACCTGCGCACCGAGGCCGAAGATGTACGCCGCGGTCAGCCCGAGGAAGAAGCGGCTGCGGCGCGCGAGCGCGAACGGAATGCTGCGCGGTGGCGGCGGAGCCCCGTCCGCATACACGGCGCCGTCGGGCTCGAGGCCCAACGCGCGGGGACTGGCGCGGACCACCAGCGCGGTTGCCGGAACCACGCCGAGCACCATCGCGAGCCCGAGCCAGGGCGCTGCGCCGGAGAGGCCCCAATGGGCAATCAGGAACGCCGAGGCCGGGGTGACCACGATGCCGCCGAGTGACAGGCCGGTGGTGGCGATCGACAGCGCCAGCGGCCGGCGCGCCTCGAACCAGCGCGCCACGATGGTGGTGGCAGGCACCAGCCCGCAGCATCCGTAGCAGAATCCGAACACCACGTGGAAGCCGTAGAGCGCGAGCGGCGTGCGCAGCAGTCCGACGCAGGCGAGCGCGATCGCGCTGACGCAGGCTCCGGTGATCATGATCGGCCGCGGGTCGAAGCGGTCGATCAGCCGGCCGGCGAGCACGCCGCCGAGACCCGACGCGATGAAGTAGGTCGCGGTGGCGCCGCTGGCGAGCCCGACCGGGAAGCCGCGCTCGGTGACGAAGGCGTTGAGCAGCACCGACAGATTGTAGAAAGCGAGCCCCGACGTCGCCATCAGGCCGAAGCCGATCGCGTAGACGATATACCAGCCGTAGAACACGCGGCCGGACACGAAGCGCTCGAGCATGCGGTGGTCCGATCCTCGCACGCCGGCGCTAGAGCGGCGTTTCCGAAGTTCGAATCATTTCGGCGTGCAGGATGGGTTGAGCTCTTGCGAAACCCATCGATGGGTTTCGCGGCGAAATCGGACAAGTGCCCGATTTCGCCACTCTACCCATCCTAGTGCAGCGATTCCGAAGTTCGCATCAGTTGGCGACATCCTCCGGTGCGAACCTCGGAATCTAAAGCTGCACTAGCAAGTCTATGATTCTAGTGCGGCTTTT
>JBEKZK010000032.1:0-14313 GCA_049509935.1 Xanthobacteraceae bacterium
GCGCCAGCCGGCGCCCCTGGCCGGCGCCGCCCCGACCCAAGGGCCGGACTGTCCGCCGCCGTGCTGACCGTCGCCGGCTGGTTCGGCGGCTACGGCCTGACCTGGGGATCCAAGTGGATGCTGGCGACCTGGCTGTCCGCCGACCCGACCCGGACGATGGCCGGCATCGTCAATCAGATCGCGTTTCGTCTCAACGGCCTCGAGGAAGGCTCGCGGATGTTCCGCATTCCGCTGGTGCCGACGCTGGAGATGATCATGACGTCGTTCGTTTCCATCGGCATCATCCCGGTGGCGGCGATGGCGACGGTGATCGCGCTGCACGTGAGGGACGCGCGATCCGGATTCCGCCGGGCCCGCTTCGCCTGGCTGATGGCCCCGACGTCGATCAGCTTCGTCTGGTTCGAGCTGTTGAGCAACCACACGCAGTTGCATCCGCACTTCGTCTATCGCAGCGCGGCTGCGGCCATCGCCATCGTCCTGAGCGCCCTGGTGATGGCCACCGACGCGCCGTTCTCGCAGGCCTCGGGCCTGCTGGCGTTGCGGGCACGCCTGCGACCGCGGCGGCTCCGCATGCCGGCATCCGAGCCGCGCGCCGCAGTCCTGGTGCGAGCCCATCGCGGCTCTGCTGCGGCCGGCATGAAGGACAGCGGCACGCGCCCCCGCTCCGCGGCGGGGCTCACCGGCGGATCGGAGGTCGCCGGCGCCAAGACCCGGCCGCGCCCGCCTGGCAAGACCGATGTCATTCCGGTGCGGTAGGGCACAAGGCGGCTTTGAATACACACCACTTCGGAACATCCCCCGAGAGGGCCAACCCGGGTCTCAGCCGTGCGGGCCAAGTGCCTCTCGAGGCAATCGTTTCGGCGGGCACTCCGGGGCGTTGACCCTAATATGATACCTCGCACGAGCCGGCCAAGTCGCAAAGAAATTTTCGACCGCAGCTGATGGTTGAGGGCACGCGGCCATTAGACCCCGCCGGATTGGCAATCCATTTGCCGGAACAACACCTTCGGCGAAACCATCAGAGGCTGCACGCCGCGTACTGTCGTGATGGAAAGTCGCCCCCGCAGCCCCTCCTCCGTCACCGGCCCGATTTGACAGCGGGGGCCCGTCTGCCCATCTTCCCGGCGATTCACACGCCCGGCCGCTGTCACAGCCCGGCAGATTCGCCCGCCACATCGCTGGACCCGCATGAACGTCGTCGTCGTCGAGTCACCCGCCAAGGCCAAGACGATCCTCAAATATCTCGGTCGGGGGTTCGAGGTCCTGGCGTCCTTCGGCCATGTCCGCGACCTCCCCGCCAAGGACGGCTCGGTCGACCCGGAGGCGGATTTCCGAATGATCTGGGAGGTCGACCCCAAGGCGGCCAAGCGGTTGGCCGACATCGCCAGGGCGATGAAGGGCGCCGACAAGCTCATCCTGGCGACCGACCCGGATCGCGAGGGCGAGGCGATTTCCTGGCACGTGCTCGAGGTGCTGCGCGAGAAGCGCGCGCTGACCAAGTCCCAGAGCGTCGAGCGCGTGGTCTTCAACGCCATCACCAAGCAGGCGGTGACCGAGGCGATGAAGCACCCGCGCGCCATCGATTCGGCGCTGGTCGATGCCTACCTGGCGCGCCGCGCGCTCGACTACCTGGTCGGGTTCACGCTGTCGCCGGTGCTGTGGCGCAAGCTGCCCGGCGCCCGATCAGCCGGCCGGGTGCAATCGGTGGCGCTGCGCCTGGTGTGCGACCGCGAGCTCGAGATCGAGCGCTTCGTGCCGCGCGAGTACTGGTCGCTGGTGGCGACGCTGGCGACCCCGCGCGACGAGACCTTCGAGGCCCGCCTGGTCGGCGCCGACGGCAAGAAGATCCAGCGCCTCGACATCGGGGCGGGCGCCGAGGCGGAAGCGTTCCGCCAGGCTCTGGAGCAGGCCCGCTTCGTCGTCGCCGAGGTCGAGGCCAAGCCCGCCCGGCGCAACCCGCCGCCGCCGTTCACCACGTCGACCCTGCAGCAGGAGGCGAGCCGCAAGCTCGGCTTCGCGCCGGCGCACACGATGCGGCTCGCCCAGCGGCTCTACGAGGGCGCCGAGCTCGACGGCGAGACGGTGGGACTCATTACTTATATGCGTACCGACGGCGTGCAGATCGCCGACGAGGCGATCACCGCGATCCGCCAGCAGATCGGCCAGGAGTACGGCGACCGCTACGTGCCGGACGCGCCGCGGCGCTACCAGACCAAGGCAAAGAACGCGCAGGAAGCCCACGAGGCGGTGCGCCCCACCGATGTCGCCCGCCGCCCGCGCGACGTGGCGCGCCACGTCGAGGCCGACCAGGCCAGGCTCTACGAGCTCATCTACCGGCGCACGGTGGCGAGCCAGATGGAATCCGCCGAGCTCGAGCGGACCACCGCCGACATCACCGCAAGGGTCGGCGACCGGGTGCTCGAGCTGCGCGCCAACGGCACCGTGGTGAAGTTCGACGGGTTCCTGAAGCTCTATCAGGAAGGACGCGACGACGAGGAGGACGACGACGAGTCGCGCCGGCTGCCGCAGATGAGCGCCGGCGAGCCCCTCGACAAGCGGGCGATCGCCTCGACCCAGCATTTCACCGAGCCGCCGCCACGCTACTCCGAGGCCTCTCTGGTCAAGCGCATGGAGGAGCTCGGGATCGGCCGCCCCTCGACCTATGCGGCGATCCTGCAAGTGCTCAAGGACCGCGGCTATGTGCGGCTCGACAAGAAGCGGCTGGTCGCCGAGGACAAGGGCCGCATCGTCGTGGCGTTCCTGGAAAGCTTCTTCAGCCGCTACGTCGAGTACGATTTCACCGCCGACCTGGAGGAGCAGCTCGACCGGGTCTCCAACAACGAGGTCGCCTGGCGCGATCTGCTGCGCGACTTCTGGCGTGATTTTGCCGCCGCCGTCGCCGAGATCAAGGATCTGCGCATCGGCGAGGTGCTCAACGCCCTCGACGAGATGCTCGGCCCGCATATCTTTCCGCCGCGCGAGGACGGCAGCGATCCGCGCCTGTGCCGGACCTGCGGCACCGGCCGGCTGTCGCTGAAGCTCGGACGATACGGCGCGTTCATCGGCTGCTCCAACTATCCGGAGTGCCGGTTCACCCGGCCGCTGTCGGCGTCCGCCGCCAACGAGCAGGGCGACACCGGAACGAGAATTCTCGGCCAGGATCCGGAGACCGGCCTGGAGGTGACGCTGCGCGGCGGCCGGTTCGGCCCCTACGTGCAGCTCGGCGAGGCGGTCGATGGCGCCAAGCCCAGGCGCGCGTCGGTCCCCAAGGGAGTGGCGCCCGACGATGTCGACCTGGAGCTGGCGCTCAAGCTGCTGGCGCTGCCCCGCGAGGTCGGCCGCCACCCGGAGAGCGGCGAGCCGATCATCGCCAACAACGGCCGCTTCGGTCCTTACGTGCAGCACGGCAAGACCTACGCCAACCTCGACGACGGCGACGACGTGCTCACCATCGGGCTGAACCGCGCCGTGACCCTGATCGCCGAGAAGATCGCCAATCCCGGCCGCGGCCGCAGGTTCGGCGGCGATCCCGGCCGCACGCTCGGCGACCATCCGCAGAAGGGGGGGCCGATCGTTGCCAAGAAGGGACGCTACGGCCCCTACGTGAGCCACGACGGCATCAACGCCACCTTGCCGCCCGACAAGACGCCGGAGACCGTGACGCTCGAGGAGGCGGCGGCCCTGATCGACGCACGCGCCGCCTCCGGCGCGTCGCCGAAGCGCCGTGCCGCCGGGCGCAAGCCGGCGACCGGAAAAGGCGCGCGGCCGGGCGGCAAGCCGGCGAAAGCCAAGCCCCCGGCCGCAAGCCCGGTGCCGCCGGCCCGCAAGACGGCAGGCAGCAAGCCCGCGACCAAGACACCTGCGCCGCCGAAGCGGAGCGAGCCGGACGCCGCGCCCAAGAAGAAGCGAGCGACCACATAGCGAGATGACGCGTCAGCGGCGTGCGACTTCGCCGAGCCCCCGCAACGGCAAACCCAAGGGCCTCCCCTCGCGGGAGGATCTGCTCGCCTTCATCGCCACCCGGTCGGGCAAGGTGGGGAAACGCGAGATCGTCCGCGCCTTCGGGCTGTCCGGCGCCGACCGGGTGGCGCTCAACGACCTGCTGCGGCAGCTCGGCGACGACGGCCATCTGGAGCGCCGGCGCAACAAGCTGCACAAGACCGGCACGCTGCCCGCGGTGGTCCTCGCCGACATCACGGCGCGCGACGCCGACGGCGACCTGATCGCGACCCCGACCGAATGGGACGAGGAGGCGCACGGCGCCCCTCCCCGCATCCGCGTCCTGATCCCGCGCCGGGCGCGACCGGGCACGGCGGCCGGCGTCGGCGACCGCGCCCTGCTCCGCGTGGAGACATCGGGCGAGGCCGACGAGGCGATCCGCCACAGCGGTCGCGTGATCAAGCTGATCGATCGCGCCAGGCACCGCGTGCTCGGCATTTTCCGCGCGCTCCCGGGCGGAGGCGGACGGCTCTCACCGGTCGACAAGAAGCAGCTCGGCAAGGAGCTGGCGATCCCACCCGGCGCCACCGCCGGGGCCCACGACGGCGACCTCGTCGCCGCCGACGTCACCCGGCAGAGCGGATACGGCCTGCCGACCGCGCAGGTGAAGGAGCGTCTCGGCTCGATGAAGACCGAGCGCGCGGTGAGCCTGATCGCGATCCACGCCCACGGCATTCCGTACGTCTTTCCCAGCGCCGCGGTCGCGGAAGCCGAGGCTGCGCGCCCGGCGATCCTGGCGGGCCGCGAGGACTGGCGCCTGGTGCCGCTGGTCACCATCGATCCCGCCGACGCCAGGGACCACGACGACGCGGTCCATGCGATCGCCGACACCGATCCGCGCAACCCAGGAGGGTTCGTCGTTACGGTGGCGATTGCCGACGTCGCCCACTGGGTGCGGCCGGGCTCGGCGCTCGACCGCGAGGCGCTGACCCGCGGCAACTCGGTCTATTTCCCCGACCGCGTGGTGCCGATGCTGCCCGAGCGGATATCCAACGACCTGTGCTCGCTGAAGGCCGGCGTCGATCGCGCGGCTGTGGCGGTGCGCATGGTGATCGGCGCCGACGGCCGCAAGCGCGAGCATGCGTTCCATCGGGTGATGATCCGTTCGCTGGCGCGGCTCACCTACACCCAGGTGCAGGAGGCCGTCGACGGCGGCCCCGACGAGGCGACCGCGCCGCTGCTGCCGACCGTGCTGGAGCCGCTCTACGCCGCCTACCATGCGCTCAAGCGGGCGCGCGATGCCCGCGCGCCACTCGACCTCGACCTGCCGGAGCGCAAGATCCTGGTCAAGCCGGACGGCACGGTCGACCGCGTGATCAGCCCGCCGCGGCTCGACGCCCACCGACTGATCGAGGAATTCATGATCCTCGCCAACGTGGCGGCGGCGGAAACCTTGGAGCGGGCGCGCGTGCCCCTGCTCTATCGGGTCCACGACGAGCCCTCGCTCGAGAAGGTCGCCAGCCTGCGCGAATTCCTGCAGACTCTCGGCATCTCGATCCCCAAGGGCCAGGTGCTGCGCGGCGCCGACTTCAACCGCATCCTCGCCCGCGTCGCCGGCACCGATCAGGAAAGGCTGGTCCACGAGGTGGTGCTGCGCAGCCAGGCGCAGGCCGAGTATGCCGCCGAGAACTACGGGCATTTCGGGCTCAACCTCAAGCGCTACGCCCACTTCACCTCGCCGATCCGGCGCTATGCCGACCTCGTCGTGCATCGCGGGCTGATCCGGGCAATGGGGCTCGGCCCCGACGGCCTGCCCGACGGCATCGACGTGGCGGCGCTCGCCGAGATCGGCGCGCGCATCTCGGCCGCCGAGCGGCGCGCCATGACGGCCGAGCGCGAGACCAATGATCGGCTGATCGCGCACTTCCTCGCCGAGAAGGTCGGCGCGACGTTCGCCGGACACATCGCCGGCGTCACCCGCGCCGGCCTGTTCGTCAAGCTGGACGAGACCGGAGCCGACGGCTTCGTCCCCGCCAGCAAGCTCGGCGCCGAGTTCTTCCGCTATCACGAGGGCGCCCATGCGCTGGTCGGCGAGGTGAGCGGCGAGGCGCACCGGCTGGGCGACAAGGTCACGGTGCGGCTGGTCGAGGCGGTGCCGGTCGCCGGCGCGCTGCGGTTCGAGCTGCTGTCCGCCGGCCGCATCGACCCGGCGCTGCGCCGGCGCGGCGCGCGGACCGGGCGCGGTTCGGGCGACGGCCGGGCGCCGCCGGGCCGCCGACGCGGCCGGGGGTGAGATCAGCCGCCGATTCAACCGGGCTTTGGCGCTCCTGCCCGCAGGAAGTACAGGTATCCCAGCAGGAAAACGCCGTAAGACAGAACGAACAGCCACCCCGTCACGTTCATGATTCCTGTCAGGATGGCCCACAGGGAGACCACGATTCCGACCACGTTGCCGACCGCGGCGCCCAGCAACACCGCGCGCAGCGCAATCCAGTCGCGAGACTCCCTGACAAACCACATAGCCAGGCCGAAAGTCAGCAGCGCCACGCCCAACAATCGAAAACCCAGCACGGCACCGGCACCGGGTTCGATGCCGTAGATCGGAAGCAGCGCGTTCGCGACCAGCGCGTGGCTGATGCCGTCGATCACCGTGATGACCGCGGTGATACCCAGGAAGCGCTTGAGCTTGTCCATGATGTCCCCCACCTCTGCGCGGCGATCTGGCCGGCCCGGTGCTCTCGATACGCGTGCGAGCAGCGCACTATACACAACCATCGGGTGACCATGAACCGTCACGGCCGGCCGGATACGTGTCACCCGATGGTTGCGAATATGCCGTATAGTGGGGCGCTCGCACGCCGGCCCGACCGGATCGTTGCGGCCCAGAAAACGGGGGACAACATGGTCACCAAGCTCAAGCGCTTCCTGGGGATCGCCGCGATCGTGACAGTCCTCAACGGAATCAGCTACGCGCTGGTCCCGAGCGCGCTGCTTCCGATGTACGGCATTGAATCCAGTGCCGGCGCCGTGCTGGGCTTCAGATTGTTGGGCGCAGCACTGCTGACCTTCGGTCTGGTTCTCTGGTTTGTCAGGGAGTCTCACGACTGGACCGCGCTGCGCGGTTTGTTGCTCGGCGCCGCGGTCGGCAACGCCTTCGGAATCGCGGTCTCCCTGTGGGCAATCCTGACGGGAATCATGAACGGGACGGGGTGGTTGTTCGTCCTGACGTACGGCATCTTCCTGGCGGGGTACGCGTACTTCCTGCGGGCGGGAGTGCAAACGCCCGCGGCCGGTTGATGTGGCATCCGTTCTCGCGGGACGGAAGCTTCAGCCCGTCGGTCATGGCGAGCGGGCGATCATGACGCATCTCTCAGGCGGTGCGGGCGGTGAGCAGCGCCACCCCTATCGGCGGCCACGCGATGCCGCGACCATCATCCTGGTCGACCGCTCCCGGCCGGTGCCGACGGTGTTGCTCGGCCGCCGCCACCACGGCCACAAGTTCATGGCCGGCAAGTTCGTGTTCCCAGGCGGGCGGGTCGAGCCGCAGGACCGCCGCGTCGCGCTGCCGAGCCGGCTCGACCCGCGCGTCGAGCAGCGCCTGATGCTGCGGCTGCAGCGGCCCAGCGCCGTCAAGGCGCGCGCCTTCGCGGTCGCGGCGATCCGCGAGGTCGCGGAGGAGACCGGCCTGCTGATCGGCAACCGGACGGCGGCCGCGCCGCGCCTGCCGGATGGCGCGTGGGGCGACTTCACCACCCACCGCGTGGAGCCGGACCTCGGCGTGCTCCACTTCATCGCCCGCGCGATCACCCCGCCGGGTCGGCCACGGCGCTTCGACACCCGGTTCTTCGTGGCCGACGCCGGCGCCATCGCGCACCGCATCGGCGGCGTGGTCGGCCCCGAGTCCGAGCTCGTCGAGCTCACCTGGCTGCCGATCGCCGAGGCCAGGCAGCTCGACATTCCGCCGATCACGCGGGTGGTGCTCACCGAGCTCGAAGGCCGCATCGCGGCCGGCCTGTCGCACGATCCGCCGGTTCCGTTCTATCGCACGCTGCACAAGAAGCTGGTGCGCGAGTATCTGTGAGATCGCAGCCGTTTTCTTGACTTCTGCGGCTCGATCGCTAGGTTCCGCCGCAGTGGGCCACGACCCCAGAGACGTGACCGCACCGAACTGCGCTAGCGAGGCACCGCCATGGCCAAGGCCGCTTCCGTCAAGATCAAGCTCGTGTCGAGCGCCGATACCGGCTTCTATTACGTGGCGAAGAAGAATTCGCGCACCATGACCGACAAGCTGGTCAAGAAGAAGTACGACCCGGTGGCCAAGAAGCACGTCGAGTTTCGCGAAGCCAAGATCAAGTGATCCGCCGGCCGGCGCGAGCCGGCGGCATTGGCTGATCCCGTGCCTTGCTGATCTGCAGCCGCGGGGGGCGATCGTGCCGACATCCGCGTCTTTGCGGCGGCGAAATGCCCTTCGGCGCAGTATTCAATCTCCGCGTCCAACCTTCACGGCAATGTGTTGGAATCCCAACACAAGAGCCGGTTGGCGCGTCGCGACATCTGCGCAAGGGCCGAGCATCGGTAGCCGGCCGGGAGCGGTGTCATGAGGAGGCCACTCACACCGCCCCCGGGCCGGCCGAACCCCACGGACCCAGGAGATGCGGCGGACCTGAGCATTCCGTAGGGTTATCAATCGGATAGGGAGCGGCTTTGGTGCGAGACCACAGCCTGCCACGACCCACCCTGAATTTCGGCATTCCGTCCGCCCCAGAAGCTACTGGAACCGGGAGGAAAAGCAAAGGCTTCCTGATCGATCGGTGGAGCGATTCGCATTCAGCGTAAAGCGATATGGTTGACGGCGCGGAGGCATTGTCGACCCCCGCTGGATTTCGGCGCCCCCCCGCCCGGCAAATTGCGGGTCGGCTCACGTCTCGGAGGATTCGCTGATGTGTCGGCTGGGCTCCATCCGTTCATGCAATACGCGAACGATTTCGACTAAGCCGGGACGGATGGCAGGATAGAAGATCATGTGGACCGGCCTCTTCACCCTCGGCCCAAGGTCGCCGACACAGGCGTGCCGGAGGTGAAACCTGCGAATGCCATCCAGTATCTCGCTGCGGTCCCGCGTCGCGGCGCCGGCCGGATCGCTCGCCACCTGGCGCAAAGCCGTAGCGATCATCGCGGCGTAGCGGCGCCTCATCTCCGGACCCCATTGGTCGCCGCTGCGGGCGAGAATTCCCGCGAGGTCTGCTCTCGCCAGTCTCGACAGACGAAAGCGCGCCATCGTGGTCAGCGCGAGTCTGTGCCCGGCCCGATCGTGAGCGATTCGAGATAAGCCTCGAGGTCGACCTCATCGACCTCGGTGTACTCGCCACGCTCAAGAGCCTCTACTCCGGCCTTGATCTGCACGCGCAACGCCTCGAGCTTCAGCTGATCCTCCCGGCGCCGCTGTTGCAGCGCCCGTAACGCGTCCCGAAAGGCTTCGCTTGCGTTCTGGTACTCGCCCGTCTCGACGACGCTCTCGATGAATGCGTCCTGTTCCGGCGTCAGGCTGATATTCCTTGTCGGCATCCCGGATCTCCGTGAAAAATCGCGGAGACGTGTATCACTTATGGCAAATTTTGCCAACATCGGAGGGGCGACCCGGTGGCGACCCGGAGCTGCCCCGGGCACGTCGGGGCCGGGGCTCATTCCGGTCCTCGACGTCTCGCTTGCAGGACGACGCTGGCGCCGCACAAGGCTGCACCGGCCGGTCCGACCGGAACCCGCTGCACAGGAGGAACCACGATGTTTGCCGACCGGATCGAGGCGAAATGGATCGATGCGTTCTGCGAGATCTTCGACAAGTGCGCGGTCAAGCGCGGCGACACGGCGGCGATCCTGTCGGAGACGCAGTCGCGCCTGCTCAACGTTCACCTGGCCGAGCTGGCGCTGCTGCGGATCGGCGCCCGGCCGTTCCACCTCGTGGTGCCGACGCCGCGCAACCGCCATCCGGTTCCGGTCCGCTCGACCGGCGCCAGCGAGGCGATCGGCGGGCTGGAGCCCGTGGTGGCGGCGCTGGGGCAGGCCGGCTTCGTGGTCGATTGCACGATCGAAGGCCTGATGCATGCGCCGGAGACGCCGAAAATCCTCAAGG
Source organism: Xanthobacteraceae bacterium (assembly GCA_049509935.1). Lineage (GTDB taxonomy): Bacteria > Pseudomonadota > Alphaproteobacteria > Rhizobiales > Xanthobacteraceae > AP-16. The sequence continues at coordinate 10,070 of JBEKZK010000032.1, forward strand.
CGGGCGCTCGCATCCTGGTGATCTCCAACGAGCACCCGGAGGCGCTCGAGCGCATGGTGCCGGACGCCCGGCTGGAGACGCGGGTGCGCAACGCCGCCCGGATGCTGCGCGGCGCCAAGCGCATGCGGGTGACGTCGGCGGCCGGCACGACGCTCGACATCGACATGCAGGGCGCCTCGACCGTCGGCGTCTGGGGCTGGACCGACCGCCCGGGGACCCTGGCGCACTGGCCGGGCGGGATCGTGGTGAGCTTTCCCAAGGCCAACTCGGTCAACGGCACGCTGGTGCTCGATCGCGGCGACGTCAACCTCACGTTCAAGCGCTATCTGGCGGAGCCGATCCGGCTGACCCTGGAGAGCGACTTCATCACCCGCATCGACGGCGAGGGAGCCGACGCCGACATCATGCGGCGATATCTCGCCGCATGGGGCGATCGCGAGGCCTACGCGGTCTCCCACGTCGGCTTCGGCATGAACCCCGGCGCCCGCTACGAGGCGCTGACCATGTACGACCAGCGTGACACCAACGGCACCGAAATCCGCGCGGTGTCGGGCAATTTCCTGTTCTCCACCGGCGCCAACGAGTTCGCCGGCCGCTACACGGCCGGGCATTTCGACATTCCGGTGATGCGCACGACGATCGCGGTGGACGACGCCGTCGTGGTCCGCGACGGCGTGCTGCAGGACGTGTTCGGGTGAGCGCCAAAGCTTCGTGAACCCATGGGGCCTTCCAGGATCGTTCAGCGAAATCCCTCCACGAGCAGTTGCCGAAGCCCGGTCCGGTCGAAGTGCGCGAGCCCGAGGCTCTGCAGGGTGCGGCCGGTTCGCGAAAAGTCCTCGCCGCAGACGGCGGAGCCGATCGCCGAGAACCCGCGCGCCAGGGGCGTCCGCACGCCCGCGAACTCGGCGACCGAGACGAGCAGTGACAGGCCGACCTTGACGTCCTCCAGCATGTAGCGGTGCTGCGTGAGATCGATCTCCTCGCGCCACTCGCCCGAGGACGTCAGCCGCTCATGGGAGCCACGGCCGTACATCCATTCCTCGCCCTCCGGGGCGTAGTGATGCCTCAGCGGAAAATGCGGCGCGCCGTAGCCGAGCGCCTCGCGCACCGCGATGCGTTCGGCGTCGAGCGCGTCGGTGACGCGCCGGACCGCCGCCTGGGTGCCTTCCTGGTGGATGTCCCAGCGATCGAAATGCTCGAGCGGGCCGGCGTTCATGATGATCAGCGGCGGATGGATGACCGGACCGGCATTCATCAGGGCAGCCGAGAGCACGTCTCCGCAGGGCTCGATCACCCCGGGAAACGCCGTGGCGATGACGGCGAGCGCGTGCTCCCGCAGCATGAGCGGAAACACGCCGACCGGCAGCCGGCGGGCACGGACCGTGACCGCAACCTCGTGGTCGCCGTGCTTTCGGGTGAGCCACGGCAGCGTGCCGGTTTCGGCGAACGCGACCCTGGCACGGTTGCCGACGTCGAACGCCGCCTCGGCGAGCACGATCGAGCCGAGGCTTCCCGGAGGCAGGAAGACGACCTGGCCATCGGCGAGATGCCGCGACAGCGCCATCGCGATGTCCGACTGCGCGGGCGCCGGCACCGGACACAGGATCAGCTCGGCGCCGCCGATGGCCTCATCGATCCGATCGGTCACCATGGCGACGATGACGTCGCGGCGGCCGCGGTGGTCCTTGAGCATGATCTTGCGTCCCGCCGCCCGATGCGCCGCCACGGCCGCGCGGCTGCGCCGCCACAGCCGGACCTCGTGCCCGCCGATCGTAAGATCGGCGGCCGCCGCAAACGATCCGTTGCCTCCGCCGAGAACCGCAATCCTCATGCCGGGATCCTCACGCGGCCGACGAGGCGGCTGCCCGCTCGCGCAGACGGAAATGCTGGACTTTGCCGAGTGCATTGCGCGGCAGCGCGTCGACGAAGACGACGTCGCGGGGGATTTTGAAGCGCGCGAGATGCCGGGCGACATGGCGCGTGAGGCCATCGCCGTCGATCGTCGCGTTCTCCCGCCGCACCACGAAGGCCACCGGAACCTCCTGCCAACGCGGGTCCGCGCGTCCGATCACCGCGACCTCGGCCACCGCCGGATGCTCGGCGAGCACCCGCTCGATCTCCGCCGGATAGATGTTCTCGCCGCCGGAGATGATCATGTTCTTCTTGCGGTCGTGGATCACGAAGTATCCGTCGCGGTCCCGAGTGCCGATGTCCCCGGTATGGTACCAGCCGTTGCGCAGCGCCTCGCTGGTCGCCGCCTCGTTGCCCCAGTACTCGAAGAACACGTTCGGCCCGCGCACCAGCACCTCGCCGGCGGTGCCGGGCGCCACCTCGCGCCCGCCGTCGTCGACGACGCGTGCCTCGCACATCAGGCCCGGCAGCCCGGTCGAGCCCGGCCGCGTCAGGTCGCCGCCGATGCGGGTATAGACGGCGATCGGGCAGGTCTCGGTCGAGCCATAGACCTGCAGCACCGGAACACCGCGGTCCTGCACGGCGTCGATCAGCGGCTGCGGCACCTGGGTCGATCCGGTGGTCACGGCGCGCAGGCTCGAGACGTCGGTCCGGTGCCAGCCCGGATCCTCGATCATCGCCTGGATGGTGGCGGGCACCAGGACGGTCAGCGTCGGGCGGTCGCGCGTGATGGCCGCAAGCGCGCCGTCGGGGGTGAACTTCTGCAGCAGCGTCACGGTCGCGCCGAGCTGCAGCGCCGGCGTCGTCTGGATGTTCAGGCCGCCGACGTGAAACATCGGCAGCACCGTGAGCACGTGGTCGTCCGCCGTCATCGCGTGCATGTGCTGGCTCATCACGGCATTCCACAGCAGCGCCTCCTGGCGCAGCACGGCGCCTTTCGGCCGGCCGGTGGTGCCGGAGGTGTAGACGACGAGAATCGGGCAGGAGAAATCGATATGCGGGTTGCGGCCGTCGCCGCTCGCTGCCGCGAGCACCGCGGCGAACGAGGCGCCGCCGGGCGGCGAGAAGTCGAGGCCGATCAGCCTGGCGTCGGGCAGCGCGGCGCCGAGCGGCGCCGCGACCGCGACGAACGCCTCCTCGACCACCAGGACCTTCACCGAGGCGTCGGACAGCACGAAGACCTGCTCGGGGATGGCCAGCCGCCAGTTCAATGGCACCAGCATGGCGCCGAGCCGCGCGCAGGCGTAGAGCAGCGTCAGATAGTCCGGATGGTTGGTCGACAGGATCGCGATGCGGTCGCCGCGCCCTACGCCGAGCTGCGACTTCAGCGCGCGCGCCGCCGTGGCGACGCGGGCGGCGAAGCCCGCGTACGACAAGACGCTCCCGACAAACGAGGATTGGCCGGCGAAACGCAACGCCGTGCGATCCGGCGCGAAGGCGGCATTACGGTCAATCAGATCCGACAGGTCCATGATCGGCTATTCGTCGGTCTCGCCCGGCTCGTACAGGGCGTCGCGGCCGATGCGGTCGAGGCAGATCTCGGCGGTCCACGGCAGCATCAGCGCGCCGCACCGGCTGTCGCGGAAGATGCGCTCGAGCGCCAGGCTCTTGAGCATGGCCTGGCCGCCGCAGGTGCGGATCGCCTTGGCGGCGATGGCGTTGGCATTCTCCATCACGGTGAATTGCGCTGCGTAGGCGCGCAGCACCTGATCCTTGCTCGGATTGGCGCACGCCTCGCTGACCGCCTGGAACCACAGCGCCTTGGTCTGCTCCAGCTGGATGTGCATCTCGGCGACCGCGATCTGCTTGGTCGGGAACATCCGGCGCTTGACCGGCGGCGTGCCCGGCATCTCGCCGCGCAGGTAGCGGATGGTGAAGTCGTAGGCGGCCTGGGCGAGCCCCATATAGGTCGGCGACAGGGTCAGGAACATGTGCGGCCACCGCGTCGCCGCCTGGAAGTAGACGCCGCGCGGCATCAGCATCGCGTCCTCGGGCACGAGCACGTCGCGGAACACCAGGGTGCGCGACACCGTTGCCCGCATGCCCAGCGGATCCCAGTCGCCGATAACGCTCACCCCCGGCGCATCGGCGGGAACCGCCAGATATAGCGTGTTGCGCCGGCTCGCCGCCGCGCCCTCCAAGCGCTCGGTGCACAGCACTCCGTAGTAGTCGGCGGCGCCCGACAGCGAGGCGAAGATCTTCTTGCCGTTGACCACGAAGCCGCCGTCGACCGGCCGGGCCTCGGTGCCGAACGCCACGACCCCGGCCGCCGCCGCACCGCCCTCGGAGAACGGCTGCGAGTAGACCGCGCCGTCATCGAGAATGCGACGATA
>JBEKZK010000320.1:0-5571 GCA_049509935.1 Xanthobacteraceae bacterium
GCCGCCGGCGATCGCGAACAGCGCTCCGAGGGGGAACGCCGCATCGGCCGGGCGGCGGAACCGGTCGACCTCGGGCAGCACCGCGTAGAGCAGACGAAAGGCGGGCGTGTACCAGCCGAGCCCGTAGAGCAGAACCAGCAGCATCGCGACCGTCCAGAAGCGGACCTCGCGCGACCATAGCTGTCCGCGCAGGATCCCGAGCATCAGCACGGCGACGAATGGCAGGGCGCCGGCGTAGAGCTGCCCCATGTTCTGCGCGAGGTAGAGGCCGCTGTCGCCCCAGGCAAGGCTCGGCGGGCCCCAGAAGTCCACCTTGGGATCGGCCGCCCCGAACAGATCCGCAAACGCCAGGGTGAGCAGGTGCGCCGGATGCAGCGAGCCACGGCCGGCCGAGACATAGTCGATCTCCGGCCGGTTCGACGCGGCAGCGAGCAGCGCCGTCATCACCACCGGAATGCCGGCGACCAGGATCGCCATCACGGCGGCGGCGGTCAGCGGCCGGATGCTGGCGCGCCACCTCTGCGGCGGACCCGGCCACCAGTGCGCGATGACGAGGCCGGCCAGGATGTACAGCCCGAGCAGAGCCACCTGATCGCGGCCGAGCGCGATCAGGCCGCAGGCGACGCCGGCCGCCGCACCGAGCAACGTAGATGAACGCTCGAGCGCGCGCCCGAGCAGGACCAGCGCGAGCGGCAGATAGCACAGGCTGAGCAGCTCTCCGGTATGCTGCAGGCGCGAGGCCGCGGCACCGCCGCATGCGAAGGCGAGCGCTGCGACCAGCGCACCGCCGACGTGCCAGCGACGATCGCGAAACAGCAGGATGATGCCGAGGCCGCCGACGAACAGCGCCGCGAAGGTCACGCCGTCGGCAGCGCGCAAGCTCGGCTCGCGGCCGATCAGAGCAAGCCCGAGGTGCAGCGGCGAGAACATCAGCGACTGCGGATCGGCGACCTGCGGCCAGCCGGCAAACACGTTGGGCGTCCACAGCGGCGACTGGCGGTCGGCGAGCGCCGTCGCCAGAAAGGCGAGCTGCGGCTGGAACTCCGCCTTGGCGTCCCACGGAATGGTCACGGTGCCCGACAGCCACGGCCACGCCACCGCGACGAGGCCTGCGGCGAAGATCGCGACAGCGGCGGCGAGCGGAAAGGACGGAGCTCGCGGTAGGTTCACTTGTTGGCTGATCGGCGAACCGGATCCACTTCGCCGGGACATGCGTTGTTGGCGCATGTCCTCGATCGGCGAACCGGGTCCACTTCGCCGGGACATGCGATGCTGGCGCATGTCCTTGGTCGGCGAACCGGGTCCACTTCGCCGGGACATGCGATGCTGGCGCATGTCCTTGGTCGGCGAACCGGGTCCACTTCGCCGGGACATGCGGCAGCGCGCGGCTCAGCGCTTCGCGGCAGCGCGCTTGTTGACGCGATAGAGCTGGAATCGCTCGCCGCCGTGCACCAGCGTCAGATACTCGGGTGCGGGATTGTCGGCTTCCGGGTCGCTGAACAGCACGAACACGTAGTCGAACTTGGTGGTCCACGACTGCCAGTAGCCGTTGTTCTCCGCCTCCGGCCGCTGCACCGCGACCAGCAGCTGCTCCACCGACGGCGGCGTCCCGTCCTCGGAGTCGACCTGCTCGTTGTACGGCGGACGCACGTGCATGATCTGCTTGCCGTCCACGGTGAACGCGGTGGTGACCAGCGCGGAACGCTCGATCATCGCGATGCAGGCCGCGTGGACGAGCCCGAGGTCGCGCGCCTCGTCGCCGGCCGAGCGATCCGCATAGGCGACCAGCACGGTGGAGCCGCGCTTGATGCGCTTGAACGAGTCGCGCAGCTCCGTGGTGGCGCTCGACAGCGCCGCCCAGTTGACGTCGACCTCGATCACCCGGACCACCACCATGGTCATCAGCAGGGCGAGGAACCCGCGGCGCACCAGGCGATGGCGCAGCTCGAGGTGGGCGCAGGCGGTCACCATGAAGGCCAGCGCGATGGGCAGGCGCTGATCCGCCAGGTAGGTGGCGAACAGCACCCGCGGCATGATCAGATAGACGAAGCCGCCGACCGCGAGCAGCATGAACCCGATCGGATGCAGCCGGAGCAGGCGGTGGCGGACCGCCCAGGCGGCCGCCGTCACCAGAATGGCGGCGAGCGCAAACGCCACGATGTCGGAATAGACCTCGATCACGTAGATCAGGCCGTCGATCTTGCCCTGCTGCTCCCAGAAGAACTCGCTCTTGAGCCCCCAGGTCGGGCTCTTGAGCAGCAGCGGCGCCACCGGCAGGAACGGCACGCCGGTGGCGACGAAGTCGACGAGACGCCAGCCCAGCGGACGCGCCGGCTTCTGCCACAGCCGCCACAGCTCGATGGCGAGCAGGCCGAGGCCATAGAGCCCGAGCGCGCACAGGTGGCAGAAGAACAGCACCAGCACCACGGCGGTCGAGGCCAGGAATCGCAGCGGCCACGCACGGTCGCGCAGCAGCAGCCAGAAGGCGAGCCCCCACAGCGCGATGCCGACGCCGAACAGGTAGTTCATCACGCCGACGAGAAAGATGTGGTTGTACAGTAGCGGCAGCAGCACCAGCGGCAAGACCGACCAGCGGCCATACAGCGCGCGATTGATCGCGAGCGCACCCGACAGCATCAGCATGAAGGTGGCGACGGTGAAGACCTGCCCGGCCTGGTAGATGTTCATCATCCGAGCCAGCGCCGGAACCACCAGGTCCATCACCAGGTTGGGAATGATCTGCCAGTTGATCTCGTAGAAGCGGGCGAAATCCGGATCGCCCCCTATGGTGGCGATCACCTGCATGCGCCCGAGATGGTTCACGTAGTCTTCGAGCGGCGGCAGCGGCTGAGTGATGATCGGTATCGACACCATCAGGGTGAAGACGAGAAACAGCACGGCGGTCTGGGCGCCGGAAAAGTCCGCGACCCGGCGCGTCGGCCGGGCAATCGTCATTGTCGTCGTGGTCATTTCGCCCCGGCGGATAAGCGCTGCGCGTCTGCAGCCATTCGATTGTGGCAGTCGCGGACAAGACGTCGGCACTGCGTCCGATCAATGGCCGAACTTCGCAAATTAGTCTGAACGGCACCTGAACGCCAGCCGCCCGACAGGCCGAGCAGGATGACGCCGGGCGCCGGACATCGACAACATCGGGCTGAGGATTGCCGAAAATCCGCCTGCGGAGCGAGGTCGGCGGCTCGACGAAGCCGGCCGCTGCGACGGAAGGACGACGAAAAGAAAAGGTGGGGTTGCGTCTCGCCGCAACCCCACCCGGCGGCCGCCGGCCGCAATCGTGTCGATGGTCTCCCTTCGGGAGCGGGACGGCGACGAAGCCGCTATTCCGCCGGTGCCAGGTGACCCTCCGGTGAATGCTCGGTCATGGGCTCCCGGACGAAGACGGTCATGCGGTCCATCGCCAGCAGGATCACCGCCACCGCCGCATAGGCGATCGCCACGCTCGGTGTGACGCCGAAGCCCCCGCCGATGCCGACCGACTCGCCGTGCATGAAGCCGAAGTAGGTGAGCACCGCGCCGGTCGCCGCGAACGCCGCGGCCGAAGCGAGCTTGCGCTCGATGATGAACACGCCGATGGCGCCGAGCACGAGGCCGGTCAGGATGGCGCCGCCGCCGAGCACCTCGAGCCCGTGATAGGGCACGCCGACCTGACCGAGCTTGTCGAAGCCGATCGCCGCCGCGCTGGTTCCAGCCGCGCCGAGCGCCCCGTCCATCAAGGTCTTGCACCAGGCGGCGAGATGCGGGGTGAGCGCCAGCACGATTGCCGGCGCGTGGCTCCGCGGCGTGGTCTGGAACGCCTGGGCGCCGATCAGCATGCCGATGTAGAGCAGGATCGGTGAGATCGCGACCACCGGCACCAGCGCCAGCAGCAGCGAGATGATGCCGAACCACGACAGGACGATCACCATGACCCCGGTCGCCGCCGAGTAGCCGATCCGGCCGCCCATCGCCTTCCAGCCCGGATGTCCGATGTAGACCGCGTTGATGAACGGGTTGCCCATCAGGCAGCCGATCAGGCTGACGACGCCGTCGGCGGTGAGCACGCGCGTGGTCGGATAGGCATCGCCCGCGGCCTCGGCGCTCTCCACGTTGTCCATCGCCTCGACCAGATCGTAGATGCCGAACGGGATCGCGGTGACCAGGATGACGCCGAGATACTGGAAGCCGGAGAAGATGTGGTCGACCGCCGGCAGCGGCACCGCGAAGCCGAAGTTCGCGAACGCTTCGCCGAGCTTCGCCACGCTCATGTCGCCAAGGCCGAGCCCGAACAGATTGGAGCCCCAGGCGATCACCATGCCGACCGCGATGGCGACCAGGCCGGCCGGAATGTTCTTGGGATATTTCACGCCGCCGAACCAGCTCACCAGGATGACGGCGAAGCAGACCAGGCCGATCTGCGGCGTCATGTACATTTGCAGCGCCGGGCGCATCGAGATGAAGGTCACCGAGACGCCGGCCAGCGTCCCGAGCAGTGCGGCGCGCGGCGTGATCCGGCGGATGATCGGCGCGACGAAGCCGCCGATCATCAGGATGAAGCTCTGGAAGAACACCCAGACGAGGCCGGCTTCCCATCCCTTGATCGGATCACCGGTCTTCGCCGCGATCGGCAGCATGATGACGAAGGTGACGATGAACATGTGCGGCACGCTGATCCCCGAGGGCAGCGCGCAGACGTCGGTGCGCCCGGTCCTCAGCGCCAGCCGATAGGCGAGGAACGCATAGTACATGGTGCTCAGGCACATCATCAGGCCGAGCGCCGGCAGGATGCGGCCGAAGACGATGCTGTCCGGCATCTTCAGCACGAACCGCAACAGCGCGGTGAGCACCAGCATGTTGACCAGGATGTTGGTGCCGAAGCCGAAGAACGCGTTCCAGTCGCCGGGTGTCCAGATTAAGGGCCGCTTCATCGCCTGTGCCGTCATGTCACGCTCCCTGTTGGCTGCGCCGATTCGATTGGCCCCGCGCCGTGATGGGATCAGGCGAGAGCCGCGAGCACCGGCTGCGAGGCCGACACCCAGCCGAAGATGCCGCCCTGCGCCTTGATCATCGCGAGGCCCATCTGATGGAATTCCGGGAAGTACGAGGCGCAGCAGTCGGAGATGACGATGCAGCGATAGCCGCGATCGTTCGCCTCGCGCACCGTGGTATTGACGCAGACCTCCGTGGTGACGCCGCACACCAGGAGATTCTCGATGCCGTGGTCGCGCAGCAGCGACTCGAGCCCGGTCGCGTAGAACGCACCCTTGCCGGGCTTGTCGATCACCACCTCGCCGTCGACCGGATAGAGGTCGGGAATGATGTCGTGCCCGGGCTCGCCGCGGATCAGGATGCGGCCCATCGGCCCGGGCGCCCCGATGCGCAGCGACGGCTCGCCGCGCTCGACCTTGGCGGGCGGCGCGTCGGACAGATCCGGCAGATGGCCCTCGCGGGTGTGCACGACCAGAATGCCCTTGCGCCGCGCCGCGTCGAGCACCGCGTGGTTCTGGAAGTACTACGGATGATGTCTGGTCTGTTCTTTTGTGAGTGTTTGTCATATGGTTTGGTGTTTTATGATTT
>JBEKZK010000321.1:0-5561 GCA_049509935.1 Xanthobacteraceae bacterium
CTAGGATAGGCGGGGAGTGCCGGTCAAGCCGCCTTCGCTTCGTCGAGCAAATGGATTTTATGATCGTGCATCACTAGCAGCGTGCCCGGCGCCAGCGCCGGCCGAATGCGATGGCGGCGACTCCGCATAGATCGCGGAACGTCGTGGGACATCCGCTGCGGGGCCCGCTCCGGCTGTTGACTTGCGGGCCGTTTTCCCCGACCACCGGGGCCATGCAACCGGTCCATGTCATCGGCGGCGGCCTCGCAGGCTCCGAGGCGGCCTGGCAGATCGCGAGCCGCGGCGTGGCGGTGGTGATCCACGAGATGCGCCCGGGTCGGATGACGGCGGCGCACAATACCGGCGAGCTCGCCGAGCTGGTCTGCTCGAACTCGTTCCGCTCCGATGATCGCCAGTCCAACGCGGTCGGCCTCCTGCACGAGGAAATGCGGCGGCTCGGCTCGCTGATCATGCGCACCGGCGACGCCACCCAGGTTCCCGCCGGCGGCGCGCTGGCGGTCGATCGCGACGCCTTCTCGGCCGCGATCACCGCGGCCCTGGAGCACCATCCGTTGATCAGCATCGCGCGCGAGGAGATCAACGGGTTGCCCCCGGCCGACTGGGACCAGGTCATCGTGGCGACCGGCCCCCTCACCTCGCCTGCCCTTGCCGAGGCGATCCGCACGCTGACCGGCGAGGCCGCGCTCGCCTTCTTCGACGCCATCGCGCCGATCGTCCATCGCGCCTCGATCGACCTGTCGGTGGCCTGGTTCCAGTCGCGCTACGACAAGCCCGGCCCGGGCGGCACCGGGGCCGACTACGTCAACTGTCCGCTCGACCGCGACCAGTACGAAGCGTTCGTCGATGCGCTGCTCGCCGGCGACAAGACCGCGTTCCACGACTGGGAGGCCGCCACGCCCTATTTCGACGGCTGCCTGCCGATCGAGGTCATGGCGGAGCGCGGCCGCGAGACCCTGCGGCACGGGCCGATGAAGCCGTTCGGCCTGACCAACCCGCGAGCACCGCAGCACAAGCCCCATGCGGTCGTCCAGCTGCGCCAGGACAACCGCCTCGGCACGCTGTTCAACATGGTGGGCTTTCAGACCAAGCTGAAGCACGGCGAGCAGAGCCGCATCTTCCGCACCATCCCGGGGCTGGAAAAGGCCGAGTTCGCCCGGCTCGGCGGGGTGCACCGCAATACGTTTCTCAACGCGCCGAAGCTGCTCGATCGCACGCTGCGGCTGTCGGCGATGCCGCGCCTGCGCTTCGCCGGCCAGATCACCGGCTGCGAGGGCTATGTGGAGTCGGCCGCCATCGGGCTTCTGGCCGGTCGGTTCGCCGCCGCCGACCGTCGCGGCGAGCCGGTCTTTCTGCCGCCCCCGACCACCGCGCATGGCGCGCTGATCAATCACATCACCGGCGGTCACCTCGACACGATCGATTCGGGGCCGAGCTCGTTCCAGCCGATGAACGTCAATTTCGGGCTGTTTCCGCCGATCGGCCGGGTCGCGTCGCGCGCTCCCGACGGGACGCGATTGACCGGCACCGCCAAGGCCATGGCCAGGAAACATGGCCTGACCAGCCGCGCGCTCGCCGACCTCGACCGCTGGATCGCAGGCGAGCAGGTCGCAGCGGCCGAATGATCCCGCCATGAAGGACGGCTGGACGCGCCAACGCCCGGAGATCGAGCTCGACGCGGACGCCGTCACCGCGCTGCTTCAACCGGCCTTTCCGGGCGCCCGGGCAACCGGGGTCGAGCGGATGCCCGGCGGGCTGATCAACACCAACCTCAAGATCTCGGCGTCCGGAATCGCCGAGCCCGTGGTGCTGCGGCTCTATCAGCGTGAGCTGGCCAGCGCCCGCACCGAGGTCGCGGTGACGGCCCGCGTCGGCGGCTCGCTCCCGGTTGCCCGGTTCCTCTATTTTTCCGAGCGCGATCCGCTCACCGGCTTGCCTTACGGGATTACCCAGTGGATCGACGGCAAGCGCCTCGACGCGGTCGTTGGCGCCCTCGATGCCCCCTCGACCGCCGGTCTCGGCCGCGCGGTCGGTCATGTGCTCGCCGCGATCCATGGCTTCACGTTCGACCGACCCGGCTTCTTCGCCGACAAGCTCGTCGTCTCCGAACCGATCGACATGGGTCGCACCGGCTTCATCGCCTATCTGCGCCAGGCCCTCGCCGGGGGGCCGGCCGGCGCGCTGCTCGGCGCCGAGCTCGGCGCCGCCGTCCTGTCCTTTGCCGAGCGCGAGGGAGAGCTGCTCGACGGGTGGCTCGATCCGCCCTGCCTGGTGCACGGCGACTTCAATGGTCCCAATATCCTGATCCGGTCCGGCCGGGACAACGGCTGGGAGGTTGCCGCCATCCTCGATTGGGAGTTCGCGTTGAGCGCATCCCCGGCGCTGGATTTCGGCAATGTGCTGCGTCCGCCACTCGGCGGCAATTCGGCGTTCGTCGCCGCGCTGGCGGACGGATACCGCGACGCCGGCGGAAGGCTTCCGCCGGAGTGGCAGCGGACCGCCCGCCTCGCCGACCTGCTCGCCTGGACCGACGCGCTCGGCCGCCCCCTCGGCTCCGCCATGGTCGCCGACGCCCGCCGCGTGGTCCGCGACATCATCGACAATGAACCATGCTAAAGCATGTCCCGGCGAAAGCCTGCCCTCGGGCTTGACCCGAGGGTGGACCCGGTTCACCGACCAAGGACATGCGCAAACAAGGCGAATCTACAGCGCTTTCCGGGTCGAGGCGCTGCAACGAGTGATTCACTACGACCGGAAAGCGCTGTAGAACCCGCGGATGGACGCGCAGACGACCCATCGGGGTGAGATTCCCCCGACTTGGCACGGCTCCGTGGTGCTCAAGCGCGACGTGTTCAGCACGGTCGTGCGCGGACGCTTCGTCGGGCCGGACGGCGAGGTCGACGCGGTGATGCGGCGGATCGACACGGTACCGTGGTGGAGTCGGCCGATCGCCAAGCATTTCCTCGACCGTGAGGCCCGCGCGCTGCGGATCGCCGGCCCTCTGGGGATCGCGCCGGCGCTGCTGTTCGCCGGGCGCAACATCCTGATTCGCGGCTTCATCGACGGCGTCGCGCTGCATCTGGCGCGGCCGATCGGCGATCGGGCCTATTTCCGATCGGCGCGAGCGGCCTTGCAGACGCTGCACCGGGCGCGCATCTGCCACAACGATCTCGCCAAGGAGCAGAACTGGCTGTACGGCGCCGATGGCGGCGCCTATCTGACGGATTTTCAGCTCGCCGTGCGGTTCCCCCGGCGCAGCCGGCTGTTTCGCATCGCCGCCTACGAAGACCTCCGCCACCTGCTCAAGCACAAGCGCAGCTACCTTCCGGGAGCTTTGACGCCGACCGAGCGGCGTATCCTCGCGCGGAAGAGCTGGCCGACCCGCATCTGGATGGCGACCGGCAAGCGGATCTACTTCTGGATCACCCGCGGCCTCATCGGCTTTACGGACCGCGAGGGCGGCGGTCCGCGGCTGGTCGACGATGCGCCGGTGATCGTTGCAAGGCTCAAGCAGCATCCGCGGATCCGCGACGCCGCCGTGGTGGCGTTTCCCGACCGACGCGCCGGAACCGGGCTCTATGCGTTCGTGGCCGCCGACCCGGAACTCGGCGAGGAGACGGTCCGTGACTTTGTCAGCGCCGCGGTCGGCAAGGCCAGGGCGCCGGAGCACATCCAACTGGTCAGGGATCTGCCGCACGATGCCGGCGGCACCGTACGCGCCGAGCTGCTGCAGCTCATCGCCATGAACCAGGTCGACCTGATCGCGCCGCTGATCAGGTCCGACGCCGAGCGCGCGATCGTCGAGCAGATCATCAACGACCGGCAGAACCTGCGCGATCGCTTCACGTTCTGACCGGCAGCCGGATTCCGCGCCGGGCCGATCGCCACAATGCCCACTGGCGGCGCCACTGGGGAAGCTCGATCGGGGTGCGGAACGGATCGTAGTCTTGCCGCTCCATGCGCGCGAGATGGCCAGGCACCAGAGCCACCGGCAGCAGCGCCGGAATTGCCGCGGCTGGGAGCGCCGCGAGCGGCCCGCCGATCGCCGCGAGGTGCCGGCGCACGTGGCCGCGCAACTCGGCGAGCGCGAGATGGAGGCCGGCTGTCGCTGTCCCGGTGAACACCTCGTCGGCGCCGACGCCGTGACGGTCGAGAATGTCCCGCGGCACGTAGAGCTGGCGGCGCGACGCATGGAACGCAAATGCGCGCAGGAGGCCGGTGATCGCATAGGCGATGCCGGCGGGGCCGGCGACATCCGTGATGCTGCCGTCGGTCGCGCCGAGGATCCGGCCGGCGAGCACCATCAGCCGCGAGGACGTCAGCCGTGCATAGGTCTCGAGCGCCGCGAGCGTCGGCATCGGATCGTCGTACAGATCGAACGTCCGCGCATCGATGAGCTCGACGAGGTCCGCGGCCGGCAGCCCGTGGCGCGCCAGGGCATCGAGCAGCGCGGCGGCGACCGGGTTTGCGCGTGCCTCGTCGCGGCGAACGCCTTCGAGCGCCTCGCGCCACCACTGCAGCCGCATCTCGCCGGGCAGTGCCTCGCCGGCGCGATCGCGGATGCCGGCCACGTCGGCATTGAAGGCGTAGAGCGCCAGCAGATCCCTTCGCCGATCGGCCGGCGCGAACAGGCTGGCGAGAAAGCGGTCCTTGTCGGCCTCGCGAACCAGGTTTTCGCAATGGTCGAACGCCGAGGTCATTCGACCGCGATCAGGCCGGCGGCCACCCGCCGTCCCTCCGGCATCAGCACGTTCCAGGTGCGCACGGCGGTCCCGGTCGGCGACACCTCAACGGCGATGCGATGATCGCGGAAGCGCCAGCGCAGGCTCTCAGGCATGACCCAGGCGTCGCGCCCGGTGCCGAGCAGGAACAGCTCGATGTCGCCCGATGCGGCGAGCACCTGCGCCAGCGCCGCCTCGCCGACCTCGTCGGTGCGCGCCGGCGGCCACGCCCAGATCCCGTCCGGCACGCACAGGATGGAGCCGCGGTGCGACATGCCGGCAAAGCGAAACCCGCCATTGCCATAGGCGTCGATCGGCGCGAGACGTGGCAGGTGCGGCGCGTCCGGCCCGGCGGCCATCCGCGGCGTCAGCCTTCCGGACCGTCGGCCCGCCCGGTGCCGACGCCGAGATAGATCAGGATCGGCGACGCGATGAACACCGACGTATAGGTGCCGACAAGCACCACGCCGAACATCATGGTCGCGGTGAAACTGCGGATCGCATGGCCGCCGAACAACAAGAGCGCCAGCAGCGACAGCGACACGGTCAGATGGGTGACGATCGAGCGCGACAGGGTGGCGTTGACCGAGGCGTTGAGGAGATCCGGCATCGGCATGCGCTTGTAGCGGCGCAGCATCTCGCGGATGCGGTCGTAGATCACGACGGTGTCGTTGAGCGAATAGCCGAGAATGGTCAGAAGCGCGGCGATGCTGGTGAGGTCGAAATCGACCCCGGTCAGCGACATGAAGCCTACGGTCAGCACCAGATCGTGCACGTTGGCGATCATCGCGCCGAGCGCGAACTGCCATTCGAACCGGAACCAGAGATAGATCAGGATCGCCA
>JBEKZK010000322.1:0-5551 GCA_049509935.1 Xanthobacteraceae bacterium
CGAGCATCGCGTACATGCCGCCGGCGATCGCCGCGAACACGATCTGCAGCGACACCCCGATGCCAGACAGCGTCTCCGGGTTGAGGTACATCAGGTACTGTGCAAGCAGCCCGCCGCCCAGCGCCGTCAGCGCCGCGCTCACCATGGTGACCCGCAGCTTCTCGCGCATCACATCGATGCCGATCGCTTCCGCCGCGGCCTCGTCCTCCGAAATCGCCTCGAGCGCGTCGCGTCCGATGCCGCGGTCGATCAGCCACCACACGACGAGACCGCCGACCCAGACCACGAGCGCGATCCCGTAGAAATAGACCTTTTCCGGGAACTGCAGCGCGTACCAGGAATGCCCCGCCGCCGTCTGCGTCATGCCGAGCGATCCGCCGGTGAGGTCGCGCGCCGCCACGATCGACAGCATCACGACCTGGCCGAGCGCCAGCGTCACCAGCGCGAAATAGTGCCCGACGACCTTGAGGCGAAAGCACGGATATCCGATGAGCACCGCGAGCAGCGTCGCCAGCACGATGCTGAGCGGGATGCCGAGCCAGGGCGTGACGCCCTGATAGTTCCACAGCAGCGCCGGCACGTAGGCGCCGATGCCCATGAACGCCCCGTGGCCGAGCGACACGAAACCGAAGCGCCCCATCATCGACCACGCCGTATAGACGAAGCCCCACAGCAGGACCTGGATCACGATGTGGAGGAAGTAGGCCGGGGTGACGGCCGGCAGCGCGGCCAGGACCGCCAGCCCGGCGAGCATCGCTGCGTGTCGAGCCGTCATCGCGCCAGGATTCCCCGCGGCCGCAGCAGCATCAGCACGATGAAGAACACGAATGCCAGCACGTAGGACACGTCGTTCGACGAATAGTACCCGCCGATCGCGATGATCTGGCTGATGACGAAGGCGGCGACGAACCCGCCGATCATGTCGCCGAGCCCGCCGAGCACGCAGATCATGAAGGTGATCGGCCCGAACGTGTTGCCGACGAAGGGGTGGACATCGTACTGCAGCGCCAGCAGGCAGGCGCCGAGCCCGGCGAGCGCTCCGCCGATCGCCGAGGTGATGAGATAGATGCGCCGCTGATCGACGCCCATCAGGCCCATGATCTCGCGATCCTGGGCGATGGCGCGCATGGCGGTGCCCAGATAAGTGCGCTTGAGAAATACGTACAGGACGACGGCGCCGACCAGCGCCACCGCGAAGGCGATGAGGCGGGCGAAGCTGATGTAGATGTCGCCGATCTCGATGATCGGCAGGCGAACGCCGATGTTGCGGAAGTCCGTGGTGAACAGCAGGGTGGCGACGCTCTGCAGGAAATAGAGCAGGCCGCCGGTCGCCAGCAGCTGGTTGATCGGCGCCGAGCCGAGCACAGGCGCGATGATCAGCAGGTGCACGAGCACGCCCAGCGCCGCGACGCCGACGATGGCGGCCGCCCCGGCGAGCGGCAGCGGCCACCCGAAGTCGACGTACAGATAGTAGATGGCGTACATGCCGCACATCACCAGATCGACGTAGGCGATCCACACCACGTCGATCACGCCGAAGATGAGATTGAGACCGAGCGCCAGCAGTGCCAGCACGCCGCCGAGCAGCACCCCGTTGATCACCGCCTCGAGCAGGTAGATGTCCATGGCGCCTCACATCCCCATATACGATCGGCGGATCAGGTCGTTGCGGGCGAGCTCGGCGGATGTCCCGGCGAGCCGGATGGCGCCCACTTCGAGCAGATAGGCACGGTCGACGACGTCGAGGACCTGGGCGACGTTCTGCTCGACGATGAGCACGGTGAACCCCTCGGCGCGGATGCGGCGGACGAGATCGAACACCTGCTGGACCACCAGCGGCGCGAGCCCGGCGGACGGCTCGTCCATCAGCAGGATTTTCGGGCGCGACATCAGCGCGCGGCCGATCGCCACCATCTGCTGCTCGCCGCCCGACAGCGTGCCGGCCGCCTGGTAGCGCCGCTCCCGCAGGCGCGGGAAGAGGTCGTACACCCAGGCGAGCCGGTCGGAAAAATGCCGTCGCGCTTCGGCGATGAACGCCCCGATACGCAGATTGTCCTCGACGGTGAGCCGGGGAAACAGCCGGCGGTTCTCCGGCACATGGGCGATGCCGCGCTCGACGATGCGATGCGCCGGCAGGCCGGCGAGCGACCGGCCCTCGAACGCGAGGTCTCCCGACGAGACCGGAATGAGCCCCGAGATCACCCGCATCAGGGTGGTCTTGCCGGCGCCGTTCGGGCCGATCACGCCGACCGCCTCGCCGGCCGCCACCTCGAGCGAGACGTCGAACAGAGCGCGGAACGAGCCGTAGCCGGCGGAGATTGCGGACAGCGACAGCATGGTCGAACCACGCGTCATGGACGCACGAGATCCGGGTCGCGCGGGCGGCCGAGATAGACCTCGGTCACCCTGGCGTCGCGCGCGGCGGCGTCCGGTCGGCCCTCGAAAATCTTCACCCCGTGGTCGAGCACGATGACGCGGTCGACCACGCGCATCAGCACGCCCATGATGTGCTCGACCCAGACCACCGTGATCCCCATGCGGCTGCGAATGCTTTCCAAGAGGTCGGCCGCCCGCTCCATCTCGCTCGCATCGAGGCCGCCCAGGCTCTCGTCGGCGAGCAGCAGCCTGGGCCGGGTCGCCAGCGCGCGGGCGAGCTCGAGCTTCTTCAGCGCGGCGGCGCCCAGTCCCTCGGTCGTCGCCGCCGGATCGGCCGGCAGCCCGACGAGGCCGAGCGCCTCCTCGGCGCGGCGCCCCGCCTCGGCGCGCCCGACCCGTCCGGCCTCGCCGTAGAAGGCGGCGAGCGTCACGTTCTCGAGGAGCGAGAGCTTGTGGAATGGTCGCGGGATCTGGAACGTGCGGGCGATGCCGCGGCGGCAGGTCTGGTGGGCGGAAAGCCCGGCGATCTCCGCGCCGGAGTTGCGGATCGACCCGCCGCTCGGTCGCAAGGTCCCGCCGATCAGATTGAAGATGGTGCTCTTGCCCGACCCGTTCGGCCCGATCAACCCGAGAATCTCGCCCTCGCGCACCTCGAACGAGATCCGGTCGACCGCGAGAAATCCGCCGAAGCGCCGGGTCAGCTCGCTGACTGCCAGCATCTGTCAGCGCGCGGCGTAGATCGACGAGGCGGGCAACGGCAGCACCGGCTCCCGGGTCCTGATGTTGCCCGGCCACACCACCGCGATGTGCTCGCCGGCGAACTGCATCACTACCGGCGTCGAACGCTCGTTCTGTCCCGACAGCGGCGTGCCCGGCGGATGGAATTTCACCCCGTAGCCCTGGATCGTTCCCCCCGGCGGAATGTCGACGTCGAGCGCCGCCTTGCGGATCGCCTCCGGGTCGAAGCCGCCGTATTTCGCCTTGGCGACCGGCAGGACGCTGTTGAGAAGCACCCAGGTCTGGTTGAAGCCCATCGAGCAGTGCGGCGGCACGTCGGTTGCCTTGGTCTTCGCCTGGTAGCGCTCGACCATCGTCCTGGCGAGATCGCCGATCCCGGGCGCCAGCGTCTCCGGCTTGAGCAGCTGCGCCGGCACCGGGTCGACGTTGCAGAAATCGTCGATGTCCTTGCCGAAGGTCGCCCGCAGCTTGTCGAGCTGGCTGTAGCCGGCGCCGTTGCCGACCAGCATCTTGAAGCGCAATCCGCTCTCGCGCGCCTGACGCAGGAACAGCGTGATGTCCGGATTGTAGCCGACCTGGGAAATGACGTCGGCGCCCGCGCGCTTGAGCTTGGTGACCAGCGAGGACAGATCCGGCGTGCTCGCCGAATATGCCTCGCGCAGAACGACCTGCAGGCCCTTCTCCCGGGCGAATTGCTCGGTCGCCTGACCGACGCCGACCCCGTACGGTCCGTCCTCGTGGATGATCGCGAGCTTGAGGTCCTTGGGCTCGATGCCGAGCTTGCCCTTGGCGCTCTCGGCGAGGAAGCCCGCGCAGGCCTGGCCGTACTGATCGGAGTGGATTTGCGCGCGGAACACGTAGTGCAGGTTCCGGTCCCTGAAGACGGCGGTTGCAACCGCTGTGGTGATCCACAGGATCTTCTTCTGCGCCTCGAGCTTGGCGGCGAGCGGCACCGCATGCGCGCTCGAATAGACGCCGAGCACGATGTCGACCTTTTCCTGGCCGATCAGCCGTTCCACCTCGTTGATCGCGACGTCGGCCTTGCTCTGGGAATCCGCATTGATGGGCTCCACCTTGTAGGTGCCGCCGACGCCGCCCTGCTCGTTGACGAGATCGATGGCGATCTGGGCGCCCACCGCGCTGGCGACCGAGCCGGCGGCCGCGAACGGCCCGGAAAGGTCGTAGATCACGCCGATACGGATCGGGCCTTCCTGCGCGCCGGCCAGCCGCGGGCCGAAACCTGCTGCGGCCAGCGCGGCGGCGGAGGTTTTGAGAATCGATCGGCGCGACGCGGTCATCGAATCCTCCCGGCGTTCCGCCGGCTTCGCGCCGGTCATTAGCGAATTCTCAGTATTTGGCGCCCCCGTCGGGGTGTCAACGCCGAGGACCTCGATGCGCGGATGGTCTCGACACGGTAGTGCGGTGATCGGCCGGTCCAGCCACCGTCGGTGGTCCGCCCCGCTCCGCTCGTCGCGGGCCAGCCCCGTGCGTTGAACCGGATCGGCAATGCGGCGACTAACATTACGAGCAGGTTACAGAGCGATGCATGCGGCACCACCGCAGGGGACGAAACTGTCGGCGCTCGGCGCGGCGGGAGCTCGGAGGATGGCCATGACGAGCGATGACGTGAGGGCGCGCGAGCGCCGGGATATCGAGGCCCTCCTGCCGTGGCACGCCGCCGGAGCGCTGAGCGCACGCGACGCCGAACGGGTCGAGACCGCGCTCGCCGGTGACGGCGAGCTGGCGCGGCGATACGAGCTGGTGCGCGAGGAGCTCGGCGAGACCATTCGCCTCAACGAGACCCTGGGTGCGCCGTCGCTGCGCGCCATGGAGCGCCTGATGGCGGCGATCGAGGCCGATGCGGCCGCAGCGCGGCAGCGCCGGCACTGGTTCCGCATTGGGCCCTGGATCGCCGAGCACCTGTCCGAGCTCAGCCCGCGGGCGCTGGCCTGGTCGGCGACCGCCGCCGCGCTGGCGATCGTGCTGCAGGCCGGCCTCATCGCCGGGCTCTTCATCGGCGAGCGCAGCGGCAAGGGTTTCGAGACCGTGCTGCTCGAGGACGGCGGGCAACCCGCCCCCGGTGCCTACGTGCTCCTCGGCTTCACGCCCGATGCGACCATGGCGGAGATCACCAGGTTCCTCCAGTCCTACAACGCGACCATGATCGAGGGACCGAGGCAGAATGCCCTGTTCCGCGTGCGCGTCGCCGATCACCGCCTGGCGAAGGACGATATCGCCCGTATCGTCAGGCAGATGCAGGGGGACGGCAGAATCGTCCGCTTTGCCGCCGCGACCGAGTGAGCGTGTGCCGCTCGTGTAGCGTTTCCGAAGCTCGAATCGTCTCGGCGTGTAGCGTGTAGGATGGGTTGAGCTCTGTGCGAAACCCATCGATGGGTTTCGCGGCGAAATCGGACAAGTGCCCGATTTCGCCGCTCTA
>JBEKZK010000323.1:0-5548 GCA_049509935.1 Xanthobacteraceae bacterium
CAGTATCTCGACCGGATCGCGCGCGCCTATGGCCGGCAGGGACCGGCGCAGCGCCAGGCGCGGGCGGTCCGCACCCGGATCGAGAACAGCCGGATGGACGAGATCTTCCAGCACGGCCTGCACGAGTTCATCGGCGAGTTCGTTGCCGACAACAACCGATTGGGAAGCGCGATCAGCCAGCAATATCTGCAGTGAACCGTCGCGCTCCGGGTGGACAACACGGTCTCGATCGGGAAGATTGCTGGAACCCGAACTCAGGCGATCGGCCCCGCAGCGCCATGCGCATCCGCGTGTCCCACGATACCGTCTACCGTTACGACGCGCCGACGACCGGCGTGATCCAGACGCTGCGCCTGACGCCGCGCAATCACAACGGCCAATATGTCCTCGACTGGCGCATCGACATCTCCGAGGACTGCCGCCTCGACCAGCAGGAGGACGCGTTCGGCAACATCACCCACACCTTCACGGCCGAGGGGGCGTTCATCGAGCTCGGCGTTCGCGTCGATGGCGAGGTCGACACCCAGGACACCAACGGCATCGTCCGCGGCGCCATCGAGCGGTTTCCGCCGAGCCTTTTTCTGCGCGAGACCGGGCTCACCCGGGCCGACCCGGCGATCGTCGAGCTTGCCCGGGCGCTGCACGCGGCGGTGGACGCCGACACCCTGAAATTCCTCCACCTGCTGCTGGAACGCCTGCACGAGGACGTCGCCTTCGACACCGACCCGACGGTGGCGTCGACCACGGCGGCGGAGGCGTTCGGGCTCAAGCGCGGGGTCTGCCAGGATCTGACCCACATCTTCATCGCGGCGGCCCGTGCCGCCGGAGTGCCGAGCCGCTACGTCGGCGGCTATCTCTATCGGGCCGACGGCATGGTGGCCCAGGAAGCCGGCCACGCCTGGGCGGAGGCGTTCGTGCCCGATATCGGCTGGATCGGCTTCGACCCCGCCAACGGGATGTGCCCGACCGACGCCCACATCCGGGTCGCCGTCGGTCTGGACTATCTCGGAGCCGCCCCGGTGCGCGGCACGCGCTATGGCGGCGGCGCCGAAGGGCTCTCCGTCCGCGTCCTCGTCGAGCAGGCCTCCCAGCAGACCCAGAATTGACGCTGCGCCAGATTGCCGGGCCGCCCGCGCGCTCGGTATAACGCGTCGGGCGAGTGGAGCGTGTCCCGAATCGACCGGACGTGCTCCGGGGGCGGAGTGGCCATGACCTATTGCTGCGGGATCCTGGTTCGCGACGGCCTGGTGATGATGGCCGACACCCGCACCAATGCCGGGCTCGACAACATCTCGGTGTTCCGCAAGCTGCACGTCTTCGGCATGCCCGGCCAGCGCATCATGGCGCTCACCTCGTCGGGCAACCTGTCGCTCAGCCAGTCGGTGGTGAGCACGCTCGCCGAGGGGATCGAGAATCCCGACACCGGCGAGCTCGAAACCCTGCTGGGCGCTCCGACCATGTTCCAGGCCGCCCAGCGCATCGGCCGTGCCATCCGTCACGTCCACGACAAGGAGGCTGCCGCCCTCGAGGCGGCCGACGTCAAGTTCGAAGTGTCGTTCCTGTTCGGTGGCCAGATCAAGGGCGAGCGGGTGCGGCTGTTCATGGTGTACGGCGCCGGCAATTTCATCGAGTGCACCATCGACACGCCCTACCTTCAGATCGGCGAGCACAAGTACGGAAAGCCGGTTCTCGACCGCGCCATCGCGTATGGCACCGACCTCTACGACGCGCTCAAGATCGGCCTGATCTCGATGGACTCGACCATGCGCTCCAATCTCGCGGTCGGGCTTCCGATCGACCTGCTCGTGGTGCGGCGCGACACCTGCACGGCCGAGCTCGCCTATCGGATCGAGCCGGGCGAACCCTATTTCCAGGATCTGCGCGAACGCTGGTCCTCGGCGTTGCGCGCCGCCCACATGAACATCCCGCGCCCGCCCTATAAGACGATGTCCGGGAGTTGACCCATCCTGTAGCCCGCATGGAGCGCAGCGGAATGCGGGAGCAGCGATGGGCTATGGCGGAATGCGGGAGCAGCCGTGAAATGCGGGACGGCCGCTCCCGGATTTCATCCGGGCTACACGGGGCTACACGCGCTCATGCGAGATTTACCTAACGTTAGCAAAGGGCTGCGAAAGATGCACTCGAGCGCATCGAGCCCGTCAATTGACCTGCTGCGGGCAAGCGTTTGACAAGCTCTCGGGGATAGCCTGCGCGGGCTTGCGGTTCAGGCATCGGGGACAGACGGTGTGGCGAGAGGTCTCGACCGAGCGGCGCGCGCGCCCTCGTAGCACGATACGTCGCATGCAATCCGGTGCGGTCGCCCCGGTCGGCCTCATCGTCGCGGTGGCGATCGGGTGCATCACCATGGCGGTGCTCACGTCGGCCTACCGTGCCGACGACGCCGCCGTCGCCCTGGAACACGATCAGCTCGCCAACGCGATCGCGGACCGCAAGACGCAGGTCGGCGCCATCGACCAAGCCTTTGTCGATCGGGTCGGCGCCACCCTGGATCTGACAAATCCGCGGTTGCTCGACCGCGGCGCGCCGGCGGCGGACCGGGCCGTCCTCCAGCTCGTCGACGACGACGGCGCTCCGATCGGCGCCGTCTCCTGGACGCCGCGGCGGCCGGGCAGCGACATCCTGCGCAACGTCACGCCCTTCCTCGGCATCGCATTCGGCTGCCTCGCCCTGCTCGCCGCCTTTGTGATGCGCCACATGCGGCGCACGGCCGCGATGATCGCGGCCGGCGAGGTGCAGCTGCGCCACCTCGCCATGCACGACCCGCTGTCCGATCTGCCCAACCGCACCTATTTCGGGGCGCGGCTGGCAAGCCTGATCGCCGAGGTGCGGCGCACCGACAGGCGTGCCGCCGTCCTCTCGATCGATCTCGATCGCTTCAAGGACGTCAATGACACGCTCGGGCACCTGGTGGGCGACGCCCTGATCCGCGCGGTGGCGCAGCGGCTGATCCAGGTGATCCGCGGCGACGATCTGGTCGCGCGCCTCGGCGGCGACGAGTTCGCCGTCATCGTCGCCGCGGTACCGGACGTGGTCACGCTGCAGACCATGGCCGAGCGGATCATCGAGGCGCTGCGCGCGCCGTGCACGATCATGGGACATACCATCGTGGTGGGCGCCAGCATCGGCATCGCGCTGATCGAACGCCGCTCGGGCGAAGCCGCCGACATCATGCGCTGCTCCGACGTCGCCCTCTATCGGGCCAAGAACGACGGCCGCAACCGGGCGTGCATCTACGACGCCGACATGGACGCGGACCTGCGCGAGCGCAAGCAGCTCGAGAACGATCTGCGCGAGGCGATCGAGGACGACCGGCTGAGCCTCGCCTACCAGCCGATCATGAACCCGAGCGGCGAGACCATGGTCGGCGTCGAGGCCCTGTGCCGCTGGTACCACCCGACCCGCGGCGAGGTGACGCCGGCCCAGTTCATTCCCATCGCGGAGCACAGCGAGCTGATCGTTCCGCTCGGCGAATGGGTGCTGCGCCGGGCCTGTCGCGACGCCATCGCCTGGCCCGGCATCGTGCTCGCCGTCAACGTGTCGCCGCTGCAGTTCCGCCGGCCCGACTTCGTCGCGGTGGTCGAGCGCATCCTCGCGGACACCGGGTTCGCGCCGTCGCGGCTCGAGCTCGAGCTCACCGAGAGCACGCTGATCGGCAATGTGGAAGATGCCGGAGCCGCGATGCTGAAGCTCAAGGACCTCGGCGTCCGCCTCGCGCTCGACGACTTCGGCACCGGCTATTCGAGCCTGCTCTACCTGCGCACCTTTCCGTTCGACAAGCTGAAGATCGACCGCAGCTTCGTTTGCAACATCGAGAGCGCGGCGGACGCGGCGGCGATCGTCCACGCCGTCGTCAGCCTCGGCCGCGGGCTCGGCATGAAGGTGACCGCCGAGGGCGTCGAGACCGCCGAGCAGCACCTGTTCCTGCGCGCCGCCGGCGTGCATACGATCCAGGGATTCCGCTTCGGCAAGGCGGTCGCCGCCGCCGCCATCGCGGCGCGCCTGTCGAGCCAGTCGCGCCGCGGCGCGGACCCGGCGAGCTCGATCGCGGCGCTCGCCGGCTGACCTCCCCGGTAGCCACCCCGCCGCGACATGCGCTATGACGCGCATGTAATCGGCAGAAAATCCATCGGAGGAGACGGGCTCGATGAGCGCAGCAACGAAGGTCGCAGTGGTGACGGGTTCGGGAACCGGGGTCGGACGCGCCGCCGCGCTGGCGCTGATGGGAGCCGGCTTCACGGTCGTGCTCGCCGGCCGCCGCAAGGAGCCGCTGGAGCAGGTGGCGGCCGAGGGCAAGGCGAACGGCGGGGGCTCGCTGGTGGTGCCCACCGACGTCCGCGATCCGGCATCGATCAAGGCGCTGTTCGCCAAGACCAAGGACGCCCTGGGGCGGCTCGACGTGCTGTTCAACAATGCCGGCACCGGCGCCCCGCCGGTCCCGCTCGAGGACCTGTCGTTCGAGAAATGGAAGGAAGTGGTCGAGACCAATCTGACGGCGCCGTTCCTGTGCACCCAGGAGGCGATCAAGATCATGAAGGCGCAGACGCCGCGCGGCGGCCGCATCATCAACAACGGCTCGATCTCGGCGCACGCCCCGCGGCCGTTCTCGGTCGCCTACACGTCGACCAAGCACGCCATCACCGGGCTCACCAAATCGACCGCGCTGGACTGCCGCGCCTACGACATCGCCTGCGGCCAGATCGATATCGGCAACGCCGTGACGCCGATGACCGACCGCATGGTGAGCGGGGTGCTGCAGCCCAACGGAACATCCATGCCGGAGCCGCGCATCGATGCCGAGCACGTGGGCAACGCGGTGCTCTACATGGCGAGCCTGCCGCTCGACGCCAACGTGCTGTTCATGACCGTGATGGCGACCAAGATGCCGTTCGTCGGACGCGGCTGAATCGGGACTTACGCTATCGCCGTCACCTTCACGCGCGAGCCGGCGCGCACCGCGGCGAGCGCCTTGACGTCGCTCGTCGCCCGCGCGAACACGTTGCACGGGCTCGCCAGCCGGCATTCGTCGCCGCGGCTTATCGGCGTCCGGCCGAAGCCGATGGCGATCGCCGGCCCGTCCGGCCAGTAGGCGATCTCGCCCGGCGTCACCACGGCGCGCGCATCGGGCTCGCGGCCGATGCTCACCGGCACGTCGAAATAGACCTCCTCGCCCCAGGTCATG
Source organism: Xanthobacteraceae bacterium (assembly GCA_049509935.1). Lineage (GTDB taxonomy): Bacteria > Pseudomonadota > Alphaproteobacteria > Rhizobiales > Xanthobacteraceae > AP-16. The sequence goes on from JBEKZK010000323.1 coordinate 5,201, forward strand.
ACCCGCGCCTCCACCGGCAGGGCGGCGGCGATCGCCCGCGCGGTCGGCGTGTCGATGAGCTCGGCATCGAGCGTCAGGGTTGCGAAATCAAAGCGGATCAGCGTCATGGCGATATCCGGTTGGGCCCCTCCCGTGTTGCCATCACGGTCGCGGCGAATCAAGCTTTCGTCCGCCGCCACATCATCGGTATGATCGATGCGCTACAGCGCTTCCCGGTCATAGTGAACCACTTGTTGCGGCGCCTCGATCCGGGAAGCGCTGTAGAATCTCTGGTTGGCGCATGTCCTTGATCGGCGTACCGGGTCCACTTCGCCGGGACATGCTGGGGGGGGGACCATGCAGACGTTG
>JBEKZK010000324.1:0-5536 GCA_049509935.1 Xanthobacteraceae bacterium
GGTCACCGGCGGGCAAGACCTTTCACGGCGGCGCCGCGACGTCCGGCGGGATGCCCGCAAGCCGCATGCCTTCGCAGACCCGCAGGCACTGCGCCAGATAGACCGCGTTGCCGCTCGCGGTCTCGCGACGGAACTTGGCGATGGTGAAGTTGGGCAGCAGGCGCCGCGCCGCCGCGCACGCCTCCGCCGCCTCGACGCTGTTTCCGGCGAGCGCGAATGCGGCCGCCAGGAAGACGAAGGCGATGCCGAAATTCGGGTTCATGCCGGTCGACCGGCGCAGCTGCTCCACTGCCGGGCTCAGCCGCCCCAGGAAGAGGTCGGCAAGGCCGATGAAGAGGTGCCAGGTGGCGATGGCGGGCTCGCGCGGGCTGTGCCGCATCGCGGTCCCGACATCTGCCGCGGTCTCCTCGGCCCGGCCGAGGAAGACCTTCGTCACCCCGCCGAGGGCGTGGGACCAGACGAGATTGCGGTCGAGAGCCAGGGCAAGCTCGAATTCGCGCAACGCCGCCTCCGGCGCGCGCCGTGCATAGAGCACCTGGCCGCGACAATGATGCGCGTAGGGGTGATCGGGCGCCAGCGACAGGGCCCGGTCGATCGCCGCCTCGGCCAGATCGATCTGCTCCGGCGCATTGTCCGAGATGAAGCCCATGACATCCGTCATGTGCGTGCCGGCGAGGCCGATGAGCGCCTCGACATTGCGTCCGTCGAGGCGCAGCGCCGCCTCGAACAGCCGGCGCGCCTCGCGCATATGGCTCGATGACGGCGCCTGGTTCCAGATCGCACGGCCGCGCATGGTGAGATCGACCGAGTCCATGGCGTTCGGTCGCTCGCGCTCCGCCCGGCGGCCCTCCGCGGCGACGATCTCGAGGTCGAGACTGTGCGCCAGCCGGGCGGTGATCTCGTCCTGCATGTCGAAGAGATCGGCGCGCGGCTTGTCGAACCGCTCGGCCCAGAGATGCGCGCCGGTTTCCGCGTCGACCAGCTGGGCAGTGACCCGGATGCGGCTTTCGCCGCTCTGCACGCTGCCTTCCAGCACGTAGCGCACGCCGAGCTCGCGGCCGATCTGGCGGACGTCGCGCGCCCGGTCACGATAGGCGAAGGCGGTGTTGCGCGCGATGACGAAGGCGCCGGGCAGCCGCGAGAGATCGGTCGTCAGCCCCTCGGTGATGCCGTCGACGAAATAGTCCTGCGTCCTGTCGCCGCCGAGATTGGTGAACGGCAGCACGACGATCGACTGGCGCGGCGCCGGTCGCGGTCCCTCCTTCGCGGCGACGGCCGGCGCGGTGTCGCCACCGCCCGGCGGCCCGACGGCATAGACGTGGACCGGATCGGCGACGTTCTTGAGCTGGCGCTCGCCGAGATCGGTGAACGGCCCCGCCACCTTGCCGCGGCTCTGCTCATAGGCGGCGCGCGACAGGCAGATGCCGCCGGGCTCGGCGATCGCCTCGAGCCGCGCCGCGATGTTGACGCCGTCGCCGAGGATGTCGTCACCCTCGACCACGACGTCGCCGAGATTGACGCCGATGCGGAACGCGATGCGCTGGTCGGCCGGCAGCCCGCCGTTGCGCTCGGCGAGGCCGCGCTGCAGGCCCACGGCGCAGCGCACCGCGTCCACCACGCTCGCGAACTCGACCAGCAGCCCGTCGCCCATCGTCTTGACGATGCGGCCCTGATGGGCGGCGATGCCGGGGTCGATCAGCTCGCCGCGCAGGTCGCGCAGCCGCGCGATGGTGCCCTCCTCGTCCGCCCCGGTCAGCCGGCCGTAGCCCGCCACGTCGGCGGCAAGGATGGCAACGAGCCTGCGTTCGACGCGCCGCTCGCTCATGGCTGCTCCCGCGGAACCATTCCGTGCGGGACTGTACCGCCGCGCCGATGCGTCACCAAGCGGCGGCGGCTGGGGTGGGGCCTCGATCACCGCTCCGCCATCATCGCGATGGTGCCGCAGGGTTGACCGGCTGGTACTGGAAGCTCGGCCCGGTGATGACGGCCGGGTTGGGAATCCCCGACATCATCGCCTTCGCCTGGCCCTCGAGCGACATCATCAGCCCGATCGCGCGATTGAACTGATCCCGGCTGACCTGCCCGTTGAAGAGCGCGTGCAGCGCGAGCAGCAGGCTGGTGTACGTATAGTTGAAGTTGTCGTTGGCAAAGGCCTGCGCCGAGCCCGCCGGATAGCCGGGTGGGGATGCCGGATTGCTCGGCGCGCCGTACACGCCCGCCGGGTCGAGCTGCACCGCCGCCCCGCTGTAGGCGAACCCTTGCTCGGTGCCGGGCGCCTTGACGAGCAGGTGCCCCTTCTTGATCTGCATGTACCGATAGTAGTGGGCGTAGCCGCCGCCGACGACCGCTTCGGGCGAAGCGGACGTGCCCTCGCCCTGCTCGATGATGATGCCGATGGCCTGCTGTGCGGTCGCCACGTCGGTCACGACGACGGACTCCCTCATCAGATCCGGTCCAACCTGATTGCGCGGCGGATCGACGAACTTGCCGTTGCCGAGGAGCGCAATCGCATTGGAAATCGCCGTGTAGAACTGGCCGATGGTGATGGTGTCGTCGACCCCGGCACGCAGACTCGGGAAATTCAATGGGTCCTCGGGCTCCTCGATCTGCAGGAACGTCTCCAGCTGGGTCATCGAGAACGGCGCCAGGTTGACCACCAGGTCGCTCGCCACCCCGCCGGGCAGCGGACCCGGATAAGTTGGAATGAATCCCGGATGGTCGATCTGCGGCGAGCCACCCAGCGCATTGAGGACATTGGCGGCCAGGGTCATGTGCAGCATCTCCTGGATCACCACGGATTCGATGATGGCGGCGATCTCCCGGTTGCGATCGGCATGCAGCGAGTACAGCGCATACAAATACACCGGGATGGTCGCGTGCTCCAGCTTGACAGCGTTTTGCAGCGCATCACACACGGATCCGACGGTCACGACCGGGCCCGTGAGGCCGGCAAGCATCGAACGGCGAAGGCGGATCATGACGAGACTCTCCTGAGATCGGGGCGTTTCCCGGAATCGTGGTTGACCAGCATTCCGACCGGACACGCGGCCGGCATAAACCTACCGTCTCTGCACAACCAGCCGGCGCGCGGCGGCAGCGGCCTTGCCGCCTTTTGCCGGGGCGACGGCCGGAGCCGCCGGCGCTGCGGCCGCCGCCCTGACAGTCTCGGGCGCGACCGGACGGATCCCGCGCAGCGGACTTTTCAGCCAGGCGAGGATCGCGGCGCGCTTTGCCGGCGACAGGTCGCGGGTGACCGGCATCGCGTTGGGGTCCGCGGGATCGAGGCCGAAGGCCAACTGCAGCAGGCCCGCATGGGCGACCACCGAGTCGTAATCGGCGAGATTCAAGAATCGGCTCATCACCGGGTAGACATTGGCGTACTGCTGAAAGATCGGCTGCACATCGGTCCAGGTCACCGGTTGGGCGGTCACGAAGCCGCTCCACACCAGGAAACTGATGAAGCACCACTGGTTGACAGGGCCGCTGAATTGCTGGGCGTCCGCCAACGCCGGCCGAATCCCGTACACCTGGCCATCGATGCCGTAGTCGGCGCCGTTGTTGAACCAGCGCGGCCTGCCCGGATCGCGCGCGCCGACGGTCAAGACCGCGACGCCGTGGCTGTCGGTGGTTGCGGTGGCGTTGAACGCCAGGGCGTCGGTCGGGGTCGCCACCAGCGGCCCCGGAGCCACATAGGGAAAGCCGCCGCCGCTGGTCGATTGCAGTTGCGACGGGTCGAGCTGGAAGCTTACGGCGGCGCCGGCCAGCGGGCGCCCCCATTGCATCGCGTACACCGGAATGCCGACCCGATCGTTCGGGCTCATGCGATAGACGAAGCGGTCCGCGCGCAAGAAGGAGCCGCTGCTCCACTCGCTGATCGCGATATTCGCATTGCCCGAGATCACCAGCGGCGAGGCCGCGACCAGCTGCAGCTGGGAAGATGTCAGCGGCAGCGCGACCACGCCGGCGGTCCGGCTGTACCAATTCGGGTCCTGCGCATATCCGGAAGGCCCCGACGCCGCGATGGTGCCGAGCGGGATCACCGTGCCCGCGGAGTTGCCCGGCGTCGCGACCGGATTGGCGACGCCGACGGTGAGATCACCCAGATTGTTGAGAACGCCCTTCGCGCCCGTCGGCAAGGCGTTGCCAAGGTCGAGGTAGACGATGCTCGCGGCCGCGTCCACGACCCCGGCGCAAAAATTGATCCCGCCGACCGGGAAGAAGAAGTTGATGCCGTTGCCCTGTGCAGCGGCGGCCATGAACTGGCGGCCGACGAGCAGATGCCGCGGCTCGCTGGTCGCCGCCGGTCCGATCGTTCCGGCGATTCGGCCGCACATGTAGTCGGGCGACGTGAAGTCGAGGTTGAACCGGTCGACGTTGAACTTGATGGAGAGCACCCCGTCGGTCGCGGCCTTGCGCAATGCCGTCAGGAACGGCGAACCGGAGACGTCGCCCCATTGCAGGTTGGTCAGCGCCGACTGGTACATGGCGCCGGCATCGGCATCGCCGCCACCCGAACCGAGCGCGCGATCCCAGATGTCCATGAATGCGGCAGGCAGGAAATCGCCGCGCAGCAGAGTGGTGCCGTCCGCCGTGGCGATCCGCACCTGCAGCCCCCAGATTTCCGACACCAGCTGCTGCTCGCTGTCGAGGTCGGCGAGCTTGGCGGGGACCATGCCGTCGGAGTCGGCGACGATGTAGCCGAGCACCGGATCGGACGCCGGCACCCGCCCGGAGGGCATCCACGCAGAGGTGACGGTGCATCCGAGGAAGCGCCAGGCGGCGTCGCCCTGCGGACTGAACCAGCCGTTGGGTGGATTCATGTTCTTGCCCTGCATGTCCTGGTAGCTCGGCAGGAACGTCGCGTTGTCGAAATGGGCCGGGTCGTTGTTGACGGTGGAGACGTTGGCCTGAAACCTGCCGGCGAAATGCAGTCTCAGTGCATTGAGGTAGCTCATTTCGATCGCTCCTGGAGTGGGACTTCGTCAGCCTGCCCGGCCGCTGGCGCGTGCAGACGGGATGGTCCTCGGGTCGCGCGTCAGCGCGGATATCCGGCCGCCTGCCACGCCTTGAAGGCGGCGAGGAAGCTCGGCGGAAACGGATCGAACGGCGGCGGCGGCATTCCGGGCGGATCGGTGTCGAGCTGCCCGAGAATGATGTCGGCATTGGCCTTGACATCGTCATAGCTCGCGAGGTCCAGACGCCACGCCATCTGCCCGCGATATTTGAACAGGGTCGGGGCGATGTCCTTGGCAAACGAGACGGCCGCCATCTGATGCTCCTTCTCAGTCCAGCATGATCTTCCACAGCCTGCCCGAGCCGGGCCGGGCATCGACCCGGCCTTCGCCGGGCATCTCGAAGTGGCCGAAGTCGACCACCAGCAGCGCGCGCGCGTCCGCCGTGACCCCGACATCGATCGGACGCGCGAACGACGGGCCGGCAACCGGATGGCACGACCAGTCGCGCGGATCGACGCGCAGCAACCCGCGATCGACCCGCGCGCCCGGCGGCGCCGTGAGCGGCTGCTCGTCGCCGAAGA
>JBEKZK010000325.1:0-5535 GCA_049509935.1 Xanthobacteraceae bacterium
CGCCCGGAAAGCGACGAGGGAGCCCCATGGCCTGGCAAGAGATCACCTACGACGTCGCCGCCGGTATCGCGACCATCACGCTCAACCGTCCGCAACGGCTCAATGCCTGGACGGCGGTGATGGACGACGAGGTGCGCGCCGCGATGCGGGACGCCAGCGACGACGAGGCGGTGCGCGTGATCGTGCTCACCGGCGCGGGCCGCGGTTTCTGCTCCGGCGCCGACATGGGCAACCTCACCGAGATCAGCGGCACCCAGGGACGGTCGATCACGGCCCGGCAGGACCCTGCACCGTTCGACCCGGCCTCGCGCCCGGATTTCCACAAACGCTACTCGTACTTTCCGGCCGTCCCGAAACCCATCATCGCGGCGATCAACGGACCCTGCGCCGGCCTCGGCCTGGTGCTGGCGCTCTATTGCGATCTGCGTTTTGCAGCGCCCGAGGCGCAGTTCCTCACGGCGTTCTCGCGCCGCGGGCTGATCGCCGAGCACGGCATCAGCTGGACCCTGCCGACGCTGATCGGCCTGTCGGGCGCGCTCGACCTGCTGCTGTCGGCCCGCCGGGTGTCGGCCGAGGAGGCGCTGCGGCTGCGTCTGGTCGACCGGGTGGCGCCGCCGGGCGAGCTGATGGCGACGGTCCGCGCCTACGCGGCCGAGCTGCGCGACGCCGTGTCGCCGCGCTCGATGCGGGTGATGAAGCGCGAGCTGTGGAACGCCCGCTTGCAGACGCTCGGCGAGGCCATCGAGGCGGCCGACCAGGACATGGCCGATAGTTTCGGCAGCGAGGATTTTCGCGAGGGCGTCCGCCATTTCGTGGAAAAGCGCAAGCCGGCGTTCACCGGGCGGTAGAGCGGTTGACGGCGTGCTGACCTGTTCCGCCGAATCCGCAGCTCGCATCGCTCGGCGCCAGATGCCGGCTGTTGCCGGATCGCTCGCCTATTGACAACTCCTTGCTCATGCAAAACACTTGAAAAGTGAAATAACAGGTGCTGACGCAGTTGCGGGGGACGGATCAGCATGGGCAGCGATCTGCACTATCTCGAGCTCACCGAGCTCGCGCGTCGCCTTCATGCCAAGGAGCTGTCGCCGGTCGAGGCTACCAAGGCGCAGCTCGCGCGCATCGCCGAACGCGACGGCGCGCTCAGGAGCTACGCCCACCTGATGAGCGAGGCGGCACTGGCGCAGGCCAAGGCCGCCGAGGCCGAGATCATGCGCGGCGAGATTCGCTCGCCGCTGCACGGCGTTCCGATCGCCGTCAAGGACCTGTGCTGGACCAAGGGCGTCCCGACCGCGGCCGGCATGACGATCCATGCCGACTTCCGGCCGACCGAGGACGCCACCGTAGTGCGCAAGCTCAACGCGGCCGGTGCCGTGATCCTTGGCAAGCTGCAGCTGACCGAGGGCGCCTACGCGGATCACCATCCCGCGATCCCGGCGCCGGTCAATCCCTGGAACGCCGCGCACTGGTCCGGCGCGTCCTCGAGCGGATCAGGGGTCGCGACCGCGGCCGGCCTCTGCTACGGCTCGCTGGGATCCGACACCGGGGGCTCGATCCGCTTTCCGTCGGCCGCCAACGGCGTCACCGGCCTCAAGCCGACCTGGGGGCGGGTGAGCCGCTACGGCGTGTTCGAGCTCGCCGCCACCCTCGATCACATCGGTCCGATGGCGCGCAGCGCCGCCGATGCCGCCGCCATGCTGGGCGTGATCGCCGGCGCCGACCCCAACGACCCGACCGCCGTGCCGGATCCGGTCCCCAACTATCTCGCCGGACTGACGCGCGGGCTGCGCGGCCTGCGCGTCGGGGTCGACCACCACTGGAACACCAGCCGCGTGGACCAGGCGACCGTGACCGCGGTGGCAGCAGCACTCGAGACGGTCACCGAGCTCGGCGGCGACATCCGCGACGTCAAGTTCCCCGACAGCGAGCAGGAGCTCGCCGACTGGTTCCCTCTGTGCGGGGTGGAGACCGCGGTGGCGCACGAGGCGACCTATCCGGCGCGCAAGTCCGAGTATGGTCCGTCGCTGTCCGGCCTGATCGATCTCGGGCGCGGCGTTTCCGGGCTCGACTATCAGAAGATCATGCTGCGCCGCCACGATTTCCGCGGGCGCGTCGCGGCCCTGTTCCAGGGCATCGACCTGCTGCTGATCCCGGTGCAGGGCATCGCGTCGCCGACCACCGCGCGGATGCTGACACTGGGCGAGGACGCCGAGCTGCTGGCGGCGCTGCTGCGCTTCACCTGCCCGTTCGACATGACCGGCAGCCCAACCATCACGCTGCCGTGCGGGTTCACCGAAGCGGGCACGCCGGTTGCGTTCCAGCTGGTGTCGCGGCACCTCGAGGAGGATCTGCTGGTCCGCGCGGGATACGCCTTTCAGACCGCGACCGACTGGCACCGCCGGCACCCGCCGCTCTGACCGCATGTGCCGTGCCGATCGCAAATCCAACCGACTGCCTGAAAGCGCGGCAGGCGGCCGGTGCGCCCGATCCGGACGTGGGCATTGCGCCGGCAGGCTTTCGCCGGCAGCGGACAAACCAGATCGCGTCGCCCGGGAATCACCCGCGTCAGCCTTGGCACGCAGCTTGCTTGATTGCGACCGTAAATTGGCGCGGCGAGTGTCGTCACCGATACCCGAATTCTCCAGCCCGAGCGATCGTCCGCGATGACCGCGGCGACGTTCGCCAAAGACCGGAAAGGAACGACAATGCACAAGCGTATCGTCGGCAAGGCGGTCGCCTCGTTGGCTCTGCTGTGCGCGCTTCCCGCACTCGCTGATCCGCCGCCGCTCAAGATCGGTCTGCTCGAGGACCATTCCGGCGACATCGCGATCTTCACCATGCCGAAGGTTCATGGCGCGCATCTGGCGGTGGACGAGATCAACGCCGCCGGCGGCATCCTCGGCCGCAAGCTGGAGATCAGCGAGTACGATCCGCAATTCGACAATGCCAAGTTCCAGGAGTTCGCCCGCCGCCTGATCGAGAAGGACAAGGTCGAGGTGCTGTTCGGCGCCGCCACCAGCGCCTCGCGCGAGGCCATCCGCCCGATCGTCGACAAGGACAACATCCTGTTCTTCTACGCCCAGCAGTACGAGGGCGGGGTGTGCGACGGCAACATGATCGGCACCGGCGGCCTGCCCGAGCAGCAGTTCTCGACGCTCATCCCGTACATGATGGAGAAGTACGGCAAGAAGGTCTACATCATCGCGGCCGATTACAATTTCGGCCAGATCTCGACCGAATGGACCAAGAAGCTGGTCACCGAGGCGGGCGGCGAGATCCTCGGCACCGAGCTCATACCGCTCGGCGTCTCGCAGTTCGGCCAGACCATTCAGAACATCCAGAAGGCCAAGCCCGACTGGTTGATGAGCCTGGTGGTGGGCAACGCGCAGTCCGCCTTCTACGAGCAGGCGCAGGCCTCCGGCCTGCACATCCCGATGGGCAGCTCGATCACCATCGGGCTCGGCTTCGAGCACAAGCGCTTCAAGCCGCCGACCATGGAGGGCATGCACGTCGCCATCAACTGGTTCGAGGAGATCGATCGCCCCGCCGCCAAGGCGTTCGTGGCGCGCTGGCGCGCCAAATATCCCGACGAGACCTACATCAACGACATGGGCGAGAACGAGTACGCCGCCGTCTACATGTACAAGAAGCTGGTGGAGATGGCGGGATCGACCGACCTCGCCAAGATCCGCGCGCAGATCGCCACCGGCAAGGCCTGCATCGACGCCCCGGAGGGCCAGATCTGCATCGATCCGAAATCCCAGCACGCCAGCCACCAGATGACCCAGCTGTCGGTGAACCCCGATCACACGGTCAAGGTCGAACGGACGTGGGACCGCGTCGACCCGTACTGGCTCGGGCAGATCGGCTGCGACCTGACCAAGGACGATCCCAAGGAGCAGTACACGCCGAGCAGCCTGCCGGCCAAATAGGCGATCGTCGCCCGTGGAAACCTTCGGCTTCCAGGCACTGGCCTTTGGCTATCAGGTCGCCGACGGTTTCGCCTTCCTGGTGATCATCGCCGGCGGCCTCGCCGTCATCTTCGGGATGATGGGCATCATCAACATGGCCCACGGCGAGTTCATCACCTGCGGCGCCTACGTGACGACGCTGGCGGTGCGCTACGGCGCCCCGCTGCCGCTGGCGATGGTGTTCGGGGCGCTCGCCGCCGGCGTCCTCGGAGTCGTGCTCGAGCGGCTGATCGTGCGCCGATTCTACAACCGGCCGATCGACTCGCTGGTCGCCACCTGGGGCATCAGCCTGATGCTGACCCAGGGTGCGCTGCTGATGCTCGGCTCGGCCTGGACCAGCGTCGGCACCCCGCTCGGCAGCGTCGCCTTCGGCGGCTACTCGTTCGCGGTCTACCGGATCGTGCTGGTCGGGGTGGCGGGGGCCATCCTGATCGGCCTCTATCTGCTGTTCTCGTTCACGACGTTCGGCGTGCATGCGCGCGCGACCATGCAGAACCCGAACATGGCGCGCGCGCTCGGCGTGCCGGTCGAGCGGATCTACTCCCAGACCTTCGCGCTCGGGGCGGCGCTGGCCGGGCTCGCGGGCGGGCTCTATGGGCCGACGCTGACGCTCAGTCCCACCATGGGGACGGGGTTCGTGGTCGAGGCTTTCGTGACGGTGGTCGTGGGCGGCGCCGACGTGCTGTCGGGAACCGCTCCGGCCTCGATCGTGCTGGCGGCGATCCGGGCGGCGTTCACCGCCCTCTACGGTCAGGTCTACGGGCTGATCGGGCTTCTGGTGACCGTCTGCGTGGTGATCCGGTTGCTGCCGGACGGATTCAGCGGCTGGATCGCCCGCCGGCGGGCCTGACGAGGGTGGATCGAATGGAATTCCTGGCTCGCCTCAACGGCCCGCAGACGCTCGGCAACGGCCGCGTGTTCTGGACCGGCGCGGCGCTGATGCTGCTGGTCGCCGTGCTCTACCCGCTCGGGGCGGACAAGTTCAACGTCGCCAACACCGCCTATTTCGGCCTGTGGATCTTCATGGCGCTCGGCCTGTCGCTGATCTGGGGCTACGGGGGCATGCTGAGCTTCGGGCAGACCGCGTTCTTCGGGCTCGCCGGCTACGCCTACGGGGTGCTGGCGACCAACATGGGCGATGCCCACGCGCTGCCGCTGCTCGCGCTCGTGGCCGCGCTCGCGATCGCGACCGCGTTCGCGCTGATCCTCGGCTATTTCATGATCTACGGCGGCATCAACGGCGTGTTCGTCGGCATCGTAACGCTGTCGGTGACGCTCGCCTTCGCCACCTTCATGAACCAGACGGCTGGACCGCAGTGGCATATCGGCAAGGCGCGTCTCAACGGCTACAACGGCATGACGCGCATCCCCAGCCTCGCCATCGTCGATCTCGACGGCAGCAGGCTGCGGATCGAAGGCACAGGCTTCTACTATCTGGTGCTGGCGCTCATCATCGTCGTCTATCTCGCCCTGCGCGTGCTGGTGAACTCGCGGTTCGGCAACGTGCTCGTCGCCATCCGCGAGAACCCGGAGCGCGCCGAGCTGCTCGGCTACGACATCAGGCGCT
>JBEKZK010000326.1:0-6855 GCA_049509935.1 Xanthobacteraceae bacterium
CATCACGTCCGGACGCCTCGATGGCCGCGCGCGGGGCGGGGTTGCCGACACGATCCGGACGCGGTGCCATCAGCCGGGCGCGCCGTGCGATGAAAAGCTCGAGGCCGCGGCGGCGGCGCTGGTGCGCTACGCGATCCGCGGAAGGCTGCGAGCACAGCACGCCGCGAGCACTTGGGACGCGGCGGAATGGGCGGTGCGGCTGCGGCTCGACGTCGGCACCGTGGCGGCTGCGATGCGCCAGCCTTGTTTCGGGGCCGGCTGGGCCCGGATCGAGGCGGCGAGCCCGCTGCTGACCAAGGTCGCATTGAAGCCCGGCCAGCTGCCGGTGCAGATCGTCGCCGCCTGGTGCGCGCTGTCCGTGCTGCGCGCGCCCGGTTCGATCATGAGCCTCGGAGAACGTCGAGCCGATGGCGCGACGTCCGCTGCTGGCCGACGAGCCTTGCGTGCGGCCGTGCAGACGCAATGAATTGCTCGGTCGCCTCGTCCCCCGACAGCGGATAGTCCGTCTCGCCGATCCAATGGACGAGCACGATATCGCCTTGCGGTGCGAGCGACGCGCAGACCCGGGTCGCGGCCGCCGCAACCACCGGCGCAGTCAAATAGTAGATCACCTCGGACAACACGATGAGGTCGAACGTCTCGCCGGGCCACTCTTGCGGAATGAACCTGCGTTCGAATGTCACGTTCGGCCGGTCGGCACAGATCCGACGGGCTTCGCGCAGGGGCGCCTCGGATGCATCGACCGCCAGCAGTCGACGGCAGCGAGTCGCAAGACGCCGGGTGAGAATCCCGATGGAGCACCCGACCTCGAAGGCGCTCTCATAGAGATCACGTGGAAGTGCGGCGAGCGTCGCGTCGTATTTCTGCCGCTCGTAGGGGCTGGACGCGAATTTCCACGGATCGGGATTCTCGGCATAGAGCGCGTCGAAGTAGCTCGCGGGGATCGTTTCGGTTCGACGGCTCACGGCGCGACCTCCCAGAAGATCTCGAACGGGCGCTCGAATCGCTTCACCATCGCCTGGTCCAGTCGGAAGCCCGCCGGATCATCGAAAATGAGGTCCGTCGTCTGCGATCGATGCGCCTGGATCGCGCGCCGCTTGGCGGGGAGATGATCCGAAATATCGACCCTGAAGCCACCGACGACGTCGTCCGCGATGTCCATGTCGTCCGGCAGCGTCCAGCCCCAGATGGAATACGCAAGAAGCCTCACGCCCGGAAGGTCCCGCCGGGCAAGCCGGGCCATGGCGAACGCGGCCTGATGGTCGCAGTGCGGATCATGCCTCCAGGTGCAGATGAGCGCGCCGGCGCCACACTCGCGAGCCACCGTCGCAATGCGGGCTGCGGTCTCGCGCGCAACCGGGCCTTCGCTCGGAAGGAAGCGGTCCGGCAGGCGCATGAATGCCACGTGCCGCGCCGAAAGACCGAGCATATGGCAGGCCGCCAGCGTCTCGTGCTCGCGCAGCAACCGCAACCCTTCCGGCGGATAGGCCCGGGAGTTGGGGTGCGAGCCGGTCCCGTCACTGAGCACGACCACGCGAGCATCGTATCCTCGCGAGCGCCAACCGGCGATCAGTCCCCCGCACCCGAGGCTTTCGTCATCGGGATGCGGCGCGATGACGACGAGACCGCGGCCCTGAAGGTCGACCATGTCGCACAGCGGCAGCCTTTCGGCAGCCGCCAGGATATCGGCAGCTTTCACCGCTCGGCCCACAGATCGAAGGCCGCCCTGTCACAGGCGAGGACATGGGCCGCTGCGTGCGTGAGCGCCCGATCGGGGGCGGGCTGGCGAAGGTAGGTGGCAAGATCGCGCGATACGCGCTCGACCGGATGGGGGCGAAGGAAACCCGCGAGGCCGATGGAGCGATGAACCCGCTCGAGCATGTCGAGGCCCGTGCGCTCGACGGCGAGTCTCGCGAGATTGACGTACGCGACCACTCTTTCGGCTTCCGCCACGCCGCCTTCCGCCAACGTGGCGGCCCGTTCGACCCACATCCGCGCCGCTTCGGCCGCCATCGCCGCCTCGCCCAGCCGGACCAGCTGGTGGGGGTCCTTGCCTCGCCCGGTGAGGCGCAGATGATCGCGCAACTCGTCGAGCAGACGCTCGATCCCGCCGAGATGGACGGCGGCGAAGCGCCACGCCCCGGCCGAGAAGCCCGGCTGCCGATGATAATCGCCGGCCGCACCGAGGATCAGGTCATTGCCGATTTCGAGCCCGGTGAGATCGATCGACCCGGTCGCCGAGGCGCGCATGCCGTGCGCGTGCCAGCCGGACAGATCGGCGCGTTCGCCTTGCTCCAGTCGAGGCAAGACCATGAATACGTCGCCGCCGTCGTCTCGTGCGGTCACAACCGGCCGTTCGACGAACCCCGCGCCTGAAGCGAAGATCTTCCCCCCGTCGAGGATGCGCACGTCACCTCGGACTCGGAGCCTGAGGCCGCGCGAATCCTCGGTATTCCACACGCCGAAGAGACGCCCCGCCCGGACGTCGAGGGCGCAACGCGCGACTTGAGCAGGCGTCCCGCAGCGGACGATGAGCGCGAGCGCATTGACGTGACCTTCGTACAGTCGACCGAGCGCAAGGCTGCCCCATCCGATGAGGCGCAAAACCTCGGCGAGACGAAGGGCACCCTGTGGACTCGTGCCGAGGCCAAATCCGCCGTGCTCCGCCGGCAGCGGCGCAGCGAGCAGGCCGCTGTCGGCAAGGTCCGCGACATCCTCTTTTGGAAACGCCCCGTCCACGTCGAGCGCGGCCGCCCGCAAGCTCGCCTGGCGTCCAATGTCCCGCGCCGATCTTTCGACCGTTTCCTGACGTTTGAACGCAATGACAGGCGCGGGCATCGATTTCGGTCCGGTTGCCGATATCAATCGTCGAGCGCTGGCCTGGTTCCCGAGGGGATGACCGGAGCCATGCGACGGAGCAGCGGCCGGTCCGCGAGTTGCGAACAGGGCGGCGCGGTACGGATTGTCCTCAACGCGGCTTCGTCTCGAGCGCCGCGAGCGCCGCCGAAAGATCTTGCAGATCATAGGGTTTGCGCAGTCGCGGCCATTCCGCCGCGGCAAGTCCGTCGAGCTCCGCAAAACCGGTTGCGAGCAGGATTTGCAAGGACGGGTGCAGCGCCCGCGCTTGGGCCGCCAGTTGCATCCCCGACATGCCCGGCATCTTGCAGTCCGTCAGAAGCAGGTCGAATTCGGCATCGTCGCGGAGCGCCGTCAGCGCCTGCTCGCCCGACGTGGCAACGCAGACCGCTCGATGGCCGAGCTCCTCCAGCATTTCGGTCGTGGTCGCCGCGACCAGCGGATCGTCGTCGACCAGCAACACGCGCAGGCGTCGCGCGACCGCCGTCGTGGCGTGCATGGTCGAAGCGGCTCCAGCCTTGGTCTCAGGCTCGGTGATCCGCGGCAGCCACAATTCCACAATCGTACCCTCGCCGGGCCGGCTCGACAGCAGCAGCGCGCCGCCGGATTGCGATGCGAAGCCATGCACCATGGAAAGACCGAGACCGGTGCCCTTGCCGGGGCCCTTGGTGGTGAAGAAAGGGTCGGCCGCGCGTGCAAGGGCTTCCTCGTCCATGCCTGCACCATCGTCGGCGACGGTGAGAACGACATACTGGCCGGGGAGCACCGCGGGCTTGGTGCCATGCCCGATGAAGATGCTCACGGACGGTGCAACCGTCGCGTTACGTGCGGCCAAACTGACGCGGCCGCCATTGGGCATGGCGTCGCGAGCGTTTGTCACAAGGTTGAGCAGCGCAAGCTCCAGCTGGTTGGGATCGGCACGCAGGTTCCAGAGGTCCGCCGGAAGATCCTCCTCGACGGAGATGGCGGAGTCGAGCAGGTGATCCAGCATCGGGCGCAAGGTTGCCACGAGCCTGCGGGGATCCACCGGGACTGGGGTCAACTCCTGCTGGCGGGCAAAAGCGAGCAACCTGGCGGTCAGCGCCGCGCCGCGCTTGGCTCCCTGCAGCGCGACGCCCAGCAGGCGGGCGGCGCGTGCATCCTCGGCGGGCAGACACGTGCCGAGCAGTTGCAGGCTGCTGAGAATGATCATCAGCAGATTGTTGAAATCATGCGCCACCCCACTCGTCAGCCCGCCCAATGCTTCCATCTTCTGCGCCTGGCGCAACGCCGCCTCGGCGCGGTTGCGCGCCGTGATGTCGATGATCACCGTCAGGCTGTGCAGGAACCGCCCGGTCGAGGCGTCGCGTTCAGGGCGCGCAGTGAGGACGACGTCGGCGACCTCTCCGGAGCTCCTGATCAGCCGATATTCCACCGACCGGCTTTCCATCGCGGGCACGGTCTCGATGAGCTCCGGAGCGGCCTTCTGGCGGTAGACCAGAGCGGAGGGCGGATCGAGGAAGTCGGCGAAGGAGCGACCGATCGCCTGGATTCTGCTGTAGCCGGTGTAGGCGACCCAAGCCTCATTCACCTCCAGCAGGAGACCGTCGGGACCCATCGAGTGGACCGGGATGGGGATGCGTTGGAAGGGGATGAAGTACTCGCTCTCGGATCGCGGCCCGTCCGGCAATTCCGGACGCGCAACCTTCATCGTCGGCACTTCGGAACGCGGGCGCAACGGAGGGGAGCCTCTTTCTTCGTTCAACTATTGGGCTTCATGACCGGCTGGACCACGGTCAAGCAGCCCGAATTGGTCAAGCAGCCAGAATTCTCCAAGACGCGGCCAGATGAGCCTGCAGACGTTTCATATCCTCGATCTTGTCCTGGAGCGACTCGCGCTGTTCATTCAGCACATTGAACACCGGGCTTCCGGCCGTCGACGCCCCGATGGCATCGTCATAGTGCCCGCGGACACGCTCCTCCCCGTAAATCAGTCCGGAAAGGATCCTCTCGTTGATGCCCGTCACCACCGAAAAAGCGTCGGTTGCGGTGCGGCGAACGGTCGTAGGATTTGCACCGCCATTCTCGGGCGCGGTAATATGGCGTTCCAACTCCGCCGCATGCCTGGCACGGAACGCCGCCATCTCGCGAAGCACAGGCGTCAGACCTCTGCCCCGAGCGTTCTCGACTGCGTTCCGATAGCCGTCCAGACTACCGACCAGCGCGGCGTAAAGGTGCGACAAGGCATCAATCCGGTCCGACATTCCATGCTCCGGCAGATCTCGAGTTCGAACCCGGTGTGCGAACGAAGGTTCCAATTCGATCCGGCGTGCCGTCTCCCAATCCGGGCTTCCGCATGTGCGCGTTTTCAACCGAATAGTGCTAACGCGCAGTCTGCACGTTGGGTTCCGCCGATCCTTGAAAGAGTCGACGGGACTCCCCACGATGGGTTCGGTAACCTGGGGCGCGGTGGTGTGCGCTCTCCATCGCCTGCCGGAGACAAGAGTTGGCCAAACGTCGTGAGAACCCAACCAGGCGTCCGCGCCCTGAATCACAGGACCACGCTCCGGCTGATTTTCTGACCGGCGGCGGCGAGATGGGCGCACTGATCCGGGCGTATGACTGGTGCTCGACGCCCCTGGGATCGCCGAACGGATGGCCGCAAGGCCTGAAGATGGCCGTGCGGCTGCTGCTCCGCCGATCGATCGGCCCGGAACGTCACCCCACGGCGCTCGGCCAGCGTGGCGCCGAATGCTGGGCCGAGATATGGGACATCATAGGTCCGCAGATCGAGCAGGTGATGACGGGCCGCGGTCCCACTTGGCACGAGAATCAGCTCGTCCCGATCACGCGGAATGGACAGCGAGAGGACGTGTACTGGACGTACAGCTACAGTCCGATCGACGAGCCTGGCGCGCCGGCCGGCATCGGGGGAGTGCTCGTGGTCTGCACCGAGACCACCGATAGGGTGAGAAGCCGGGAGCGGCAGGATTTCCGGGTCGACCTCAGCGACGCGCTCCGCGGGCTCGACGAACCCTCCGCGATCATGGCCCTCGCCGCCGAACGACTGGGCCGCCATCTCGGCGTCGACCAGGCGAACTACTACACCATCGAGGGCGACGAATTCGTCGTCGAACGCGAGTGGACGTCGGCACGGAGCCCCGGTCTGTTGGGGCGGCATCGGCTCGCGGATTTCGGAGACGTCGCGGTGCGGAACTCGCGTGCCGGCGAGGTGCTGCGCCTGGACGACGCGGATCGCCAGGACGGCAGCGGCGGCTTCCGGGCGGCCGGAATGGGTGCGCTGATCTCGGCGCCCCTTCACCGCAACGGCCGATGGCTGGCCGGCCTCCACGTCCACCAGACGACGCCTCGCAGCTGGACCGACGCCGAGGTCTTGCTGGTCCGCGAGGTCGCCGAGCGCACCTGGGCCGAAATCGAGCGGGCTCGTGCCGCGACCTCGCTCGCGGCCAGCGAGGCGCGCTTCCAGGCCATGGTCGCCTCCATCGATCCGATGATCTGGTCGGCACGGCCGGATGGTTGGCACGATTTCTATAACCAGCGTTGGTACGAGTTCACCGGTGTGCCGGAGGGCTCGACGGACGGTGAAGCCTGGAAGGAAATTTTCCACCCCGAGGACCGGGAGCGGGTGTGGGCGCGCTGGCGCCTGAGCCTGCAGACGGGCGATCGCTACGAGAGCGAGCACCGCCTGCGTCATCGCTCCGGTCAGTACCGCTGGGTGCTCACCCGGGCGGCGCCGGTACGGGACCAGGACGGCCGCATCCTGCACTGGTTCGGTACCTGCACCGATATCCACGACCTCGTGCAGGCGCGCGACGTGCTGGCGCGCTCGCATGATGAGCTGGAGCGCCAGGTTGCCGAGCGCACCGCCGACCGTAATCGCCTGTGGCAGCTCTCCGCCGATCTCATGCTGGTCACGACCTTCGACGGCATCATGACGGCGGTGAATCCCGCCTGGACGGCCCTCCTCGGATGGACCGAGCAGGAGCTCCTGGGCCGCAG
>JBEKZK010000327.1:0-5526 GCA_049509935.1 Xanthobacteraceae bacterium
CGATGCCCCATTCGGCGACCTCGTCGGTGTAGACGTTGAAGGCCGGCTCGTCGAACTGGATGACGTCGACTCCGTCGGCCTCGAGCGCGCGCGCCTCGGCGTTGAGCAGGTCGGCGAACCCGAAGGCCATCTTCACGCGGTCGCCGTAATGTGCGTCGGCGACGGTGTCGATGATGGTCATCGGCCCGGGCAGGGTGAATTTCAGCTTGCGCGTGGTGTGGGCGCGTGCGAGCCGCGCTTCACCGGCGTGCACCCGACCCTTGAGGCGCAGCGGGCCGACGACGGTCGGCACCAGCGCCTTGTAGCGGTCGCGGCGGATGCCCATCTCGACGCGGCGCGCGAAGTCGATGCCGTCGACGAGCTCGAGGAAACCGTGGACGAAGTGCTGGCGCGACTGCTCGCCGTCGCCGACGATGTCGATGCCGGCATCCTCCTGCTGCTTGATCGCCAGCAGGGTGGCGTCGCGCTTGCCCTCGTCGAGCTCGGCGCCGGAGAGCCGCCACGGCGCCCACAGCCGGGTGGGCTCGGCGAGCCAGGCCGGCTTGGGCAGGCTGCCCGCAATGGTGGTCTCGAACATCCGATCCTCCGAAGCCATTCTCGCGGCAGCCGCCGTCCAGGATTTACCGCCCGGGGCCCGAGAGAGGCCCAAGCCCAACTTCGACAAGAGATCGATTGCTTCCAGACGCAAGATCTGACAGTATTATGCAACAAAAAAAACCCAAATGGGCGCACGGACGTCAACCAGGATCGCAGGGAGGATTTCATGAAGCTTGTCGCGCTGCTCGCTACGGCTGCGCTTTCGGTATCGGCTTCGCTTGGCGGGACGGTCGCCGCCAATGCACAGGCGGACTGCAAGACCTTGGTGAAGGCGTCGCCTTTCGGCCCGGATGACGAGGTCGGGGCGACCAACCGGGTCACTCCGGCGGTCACCAAGGCGGCGGCCGCCGAAATCCAGACCGGCAAGGTCACCCCATTGGCCTACAACCTCGTCGACGGCGTGCCGCTGTTCGGCACCCGGTTCACCAAGACCGTGCTGACGAGCTTCGCCATGACGCCGGGGGCCGAGTACGGCAAGAACAAGCTCAGCTACATGGAAGACACCTACCTGAGCCAGAGTCACGTCGGCACCCACATCGACGGCCTCGGCCATATCGGCATCAGGGACTGCTATTACAATCAGACCGCGATGGGCAAGTATGTAAGCCAGAACTATCTGAAGAAGCTCGGAATCGAGCACATCAAGACATTCGCGACCCGCGGCGTCCTCATCGACCTGGTCAAGGCCTTTCAGGATGCCGGGAAGCTGAAGAGCAACCCGGCCTGCACCAGCCCGTGCCTCGACGGCGGGACCCTGATCACCGAGGCTGACCTCCAGGCCGGCCTGAAGCTGTACGGCGTGACGCTCCGCGAGGGTGACGCGGTGTTCCTGCACACCGGCTGGGGCGATCTGTTCAAGCAGTTCCCGAAACAGAACGCGGTCTACAACTCCGCGGAGCCCGGCCTGAGCAAGTCGGCGGCGCAATGGCTCGCCGATCAGAAGGTGGTCGTAGTGGGAGCCGATACCTGGGCGGTGGAGGTGATTCCCTCCGAGGACAAGGACGAGGCATTCGCGGTGCACGTGATTCTGCTCACCGACAACGGCATTCACATCATCGAGAACGTTCGCACGGATCTGATGGCCGCCGAGGCGGCCAGCAGCAAGCGCGCCACATTCTTCCTCTCGCTGACGGTCCCGAAGGCCGTCGGCCTGACCGGCACCTTCGTCAACCTCGAAGCGATCCAGTAGACGCCGAGGCGTCGGCTTGAACCAGGATCGTGCGGCGACGGCGTCCCGGTGGGGACGCCGTCGGGTTCTCATGGGAATGGTCGGCGCCGCCGTGGCGGCGGCGGCCCATGCACGGGAGAGCGGCGGGCGGTTTCGGATCGCGTTCGCCAACCTCAACGAGGATCCGGCCGCGCACCTCGAGGGGCTCGGCTTCACCGGGGCCGAGGTCAGGCGCAGCTTCGAACTGGCGGCGCGCACTTTGCCGGTCGATCTGATCTTCTACGACAATGCCGGCGATGGCGAAAAGGCGATCGCCAATGCGGACGACGCCATCGCCCGCAAGGTCGATCTGCTGATCGAGTACGACCCCGATATCGCGGCCAATGCAGAGATCGGCCGCAGGATGTTGGCGGCCGGCATTCCCGTGCTGGCGTTGAACTATCCGGTGCCCGGTGCGCCGCTCTACGCCGCCGACAACCTCGCGGCCGGCCGTATCGCCGGCAAGACGCTGGGCGAGTTCGCCCGGCAGAACTGGGCGGACCAGACCGTGGTCGCGGTCGTCGCCGGCGATCTCGGCGATCCGGCGCCCTATCTGGCCGATCGGGTCCAGGGAATCACCGAAGCCTTGCGGCTCGAGCTTCCGGACGTCGTGGTGACGCGGCTCGACACCAGCGGCAATCCCATCCGTCTGGAAGGTCTGCTCGGCAAGTTTCTGGCGGCGCAGACCAGGCGCAAGGTTCTGGTCGCGGTGCTGGACGACCCGACCGCTCTCGCCGCCAAGGGGGCGGTCGAACGGGCCGGCCGGATCAGCGATTGCGTCATTGTGGGTCAGGGCGTCGACCGCAGCATCCATGGCGGCGTCAGCGAAAAGAAGGAGCTCGATCCGAGCAATCGCGGCAGCATCGTTCTCGGATCGGTCGCCTACTATCTCGATCGCTATGGCTACGAGGTGCTGCCGCTTGCCATGAAGATGCTGCAGGGCGCCGAGGTGCCGGCCAGGACCACGACGAGACACATCCTGATTTCCGCCAGGAACGTGTTCACCGAATATCCGCCGATGGACATGAACTGACGTCGCCGGTGCTGCCCGGTTGACCGGGATGCCGTCAATCCGGCCCGGGGGGCGGACCAAAGTAGTAGATTCCGTTCTCCCCGCTCTCGGGCTCGGCCATCGTGGCAAATGTCATGCCGCCGTTGCGGCCTGCCGTGGTGACCGGATTGAGCGCGAACGCCGGCAGCGGCTTGCCGTTGGCCAGCCGCTCTCCCGCCATGGCGACGCGCCGCAACGCACCCGCATGGCGGACATAGAGACCCAGGGGCCCCGGGCCATTGTCGATGGCGGCGACGAACGCCACCGCGTCGCCCGGGCCGATGCCGGGCCACGCCCCGAAGGCAGCGAACCTGCCGCCGCCCGGCGCGCTGTCACCGACGGAAGCGATCTCGGCGAGGCCGGTCGCATCGGCGAGCAGCACCGCTTCCTGGGCGCCGCTCGCGCTGCCGAGATGCGCGCCGAATGCGATATTGTCCTCGTCGTTGATCGCCACGCGCTCGGAAAACCGCACCAGCATGGTCCCGCTCGGGCCCGCTTCGCCGGCCCCGACGACCAGGCGCAGATCCCTGGTCCCGGTGACGAAGATGCCCCCGAGCACCGGGGCGTGCTCCAGCGCGGCCGTGAACGCGATGACGCCCTTGTTGTTGATCGCCGGCACGCCGAACTTGTCGAACGTGCCGCCTCGCGGGAACCGGTCGCCCTCGGCCACGAGCTTGCGCAGCTTGCCGCCGCTGTGGAGGTAGAGGGCCTGCAGGGTCTCACGGCCGCGCCTGACCGTCGCGACGAACGTGACCTCATCCCAGTTGCCGAGCGCGGGCGTGTCGAATTCGACGAAGGTCCCGGTCGGCACCCCCGGCGCGTCCATTCCGCTGAGCGCGATCACCTTGAGGGCGCCGTCGGCAGCCAGGAACACGCCCTCGTTGGCCTGGGCGCCGGCGACCGCCGCCCCGAAGGCCACCTTGTCGGCGTCGTTGAGCGATGGAATCGGATGCCGGGCAAATTCGGACAATGTCCCGCCGCCGGGAACCGGATCCCCGGTTGCCGCCACCTTGACGATGCTGGATCCGGTGGCAAGAAAAATGCCCTCCCGGGCCTTGGTGCGGACGGTCGTGGCATAGAACGCGACGTGGCCGCGCGCATTGACCGGAGCGACGATCGGTTGCGAGGCGATGTCGAACCGGTCGAAGCTGCCGCCGTTCGGTGCCGCCTGGCCGGAGGCGACGACGAGGCGCAGGGAGGCAGGTGGTGGCGCCGCCGGCCGGTCCGCGGCCACCGGCGGCGGCGGCGCGAGGCTCGCCCAGAAGACGGCACCCCACAGGCACAGGACTGCCGCGCCGGCGACCCTCAGACGCGCCGCGACGCTCGTGAGCAACGGTTCGCCGAACAGGGATGAGGACATGCGGCTTTCGTCAGTTCTTCAGCATGCCGGCCTTGAGCGTGGCGACGTCGTGGCGGAGCATCTGGATATAGGTGGCGGCCTCGCCGCCGGGCGGCGACAGGGCATCGCCGTAGAGGGTGCCGCCGATGGCGGCGCCGGTCTCCTTGGCGACCCGCTGCATGACCCGCGGATCGGTGATGCTGTCGAGGAACAGGGCACGCACGTGCTCCTGCTGGATCTGCTGCGTCAATCGCGAGACCTCGGCGGCGGAGGGCTCGCTCTTGTTGGTCCAGCCGTTGATGGAGATCAGGGTGATGCCGAGGGCCTTGCCCAGGTATTCGAGCGAATCGTGCGATAGCATCACCCGTCGCTTGGCGGCCGGCACGGCCGCCATCTCGGCCTTGGCCCAGGCCTCGACGGTCTGCAGCTCCTTGACGTAGGTGGCCGCGCGCGCCCGATAGCCGGCTGCATTCTCGGGATCGCTTCTCGCCAGCGCATCGGCGATGTTCTTCACGTAGACCATTCCGTTCCGGGGATCGAGCCACGCATGCTGGTCGATGACGGGCGGCAGATTGCGTCCGCTCATGGCATGCTCGTCCTCGGCCGCGATCGTCTTGGCGCCCCTCGAGACCACGACCTTGGCGCCGCCGAATCCGGCCTGCTTGAGCAGCGGCTCGAGCCAGGGCTCGAACTCGTCATTGAGATCGTTCATGAACAGGACGCGCGCCTGGGCGACGGATCGGCTGTCGGCGAGGGTGGGTTGATAGAGCTCGGTGTCGCCGTCCGGCCCGACGATGGTGATGAGCTCGACCTGATCGCCGCCGACGCTCGCCACCATGTCGCCGATCACGCTGAACGTGGCCACGACCTTGATCCTGTCGGCGGCCCGGCTTTGCGCCGACAATGCCATCATGGCGGCAAGAGCGAGGGTCAATCCGCCGCCCAATGTGCGTTTCATCGGTCATCCTCCCGGGGCAAATCCGCGCTCGGTCCGCGCCAGACCGGTGGCGATCAGCGACACTCCGTACAGGATGCCGCCAGCCGCTACGATGGAGGGACCGGACGGCAGGTTGCCATGGTAGGACAGCAGCAGTCCCGCGCAATCGGCGACCAGCCCCAGCGCGATGTTGAGCGCGATCGCCGGCCAGATTCGTCGCGTCCAGCACAGCGCGGCCGCGGCCGGCAGCAACATGGGACCGATCGCCAGGAGCGTGCCGAAGGCCTGGAAGCTCGAAACCAGATTGAGCACGACCAGGGCGAGAAAGATGTCCCGGAACAGGCCACCGCCGCCGCCGATCGCGCGGAGGAACGCCGGATCGAAGGATTCGACCG
>JBEKZK010000328.1:0-5517 GCA_049509935.1 Xanthobacteraceae bacterium
CGCGTACCAGACATACTCGCCGGCACTGCCGAGCGTCGCCGCCGCCGAGGACAGCAGCACGATGGCGCCCCCTGCCCCGCCGCGCGCCGTCGACATGCGGGGCACCGCGGCGCGCACGCACAGCAATGCGCCGAGCACGTTGAGATCGAGCACCTTGCGCAGGGTGTCGGTGTCGACCGCTTCCAGGCGCGACGGGGCGCCGGTGATCCCGCTGCTGTAGACGAGGTGGCTGAGCGCGCCCAGCCGGCGGTCGACGGTGGCGAAGACGCGCGCCACGTCGGCGTCCTGCGCCATGTCGCCCTGCACCGCGATGGCGCGCCGCCCCGCCGCCTCCACTGCTGCCACGACCTCGGCGGCAGACGCCTCGGCGTGATGATAGTTCACCGCCACATCGAAGCCGCGCGCAGCCGCAAGCCGCGCAGTTGCGGCGCCGATGCCGCGGCTTCCGCCGGCGACGAGGACGATGCGCGATGTCATCGGTATCTCCCGACTGTCATGGATCGACCGGGCAGCAGGCCGGCGCCCAGCACGTAGAGCCCGATGGCCACCAGCCCGGCGCTGACCAAAGGTCCCGGCGCCAGATCGTGATCGAGAGCGACGATCCCCAGCACCGACCAGACGACCAGCAGCACGACGTTGGCGGCGCGCCAGCGCCGCACCCGCAGCGGGTGGATGAACCGGAACGGCGCGAAGCTCAGCGCGGCGAGCGCCGCCACCACGGCCGCATTGACCCACGGATCGAGCCGCAGCAGCAGCAGATAGAACGCCGCGATGTTCCACAGCGCCGGAAAGCCGCGAAAATAGTTGCCCGCCATCTTCATGCGCCGGTCGGCGAAATAAAGTCCGCTGGTCATCACGATGACGACGCCGGCGGGAAGCGCCACGCTCCCCGGCAGGAGCCCGCTGGCGGCGATTGCGTAGGCCGGCACGAACGAATAGGTGACGAAGTCGACCACGAGGTCGAGGGTCTCGCCCGACCAGCGCGGCAGCCGCTCCGCGACCTTCAGCCGCCTGGCAAACGTGCCGTCGATGCCGTCGACGATCAGCGCCAGGCCGAACCACGCGCACATCAGCGACCATCTGCCGTCGACTGCCGCGACCAGCGCCAGCAGGCCGAGGGCCGCCCCCGACGCGGTGAGCAGGTGCACGAGGAACGCGCGCACCAGCGCCGAGCGGGAGGCGTGGCCTGCGACCGCTGCGACCGCTGCATGCGCCCGGTCCTCGGGATCGGTCGCCATGTCGCGGTCTCAGTTGCCCCAGTCGAGCCGGCACAGCTCGGCGGAGCGTCCGGCAAAGTTCCAGTTGCGGCCGAAGGCGCGGACCCGCGACTTCTCCGCCCGCGCCACCGTCACGTCCGGCGCGACCCAGTAGCCGGTGTTGCGGATCACCACGGGATCGCCCGGGTGCTTGCCGGGAATCGGCTTGACGACGCCTTCGATGATCTTTGGAATATTGAAGATCCGGGTGTCGCCCTCGACCAGGTACTCGATCTTCGTCTGCTGCACGCCGAGGAAGCTGCCGACCAGGATCTTCAGCAGCCCGGTCGAGCCCCCGGCGCGACCGGTGAAGATTCTGGTCAAGGCCTTGACCGCATAGATCGAGGCGTTCTCGCCGATGAACAGCCCGGCGGTCCAGTTGCCGCGCCCGAGCGGGCCCGGGATGTCGATGATGAGCCCGACATTGATTCCGGAGATGTCGGTATCGCCGAAGAAGCCGCGCTCGATGCGGATGCCGGCCCAGGTCTGGCAGTAGCCCTCGGTCGGCGGATGCTGGCCGAGCGAGATCACGCACGGACAGAACACCGTGCAATTGCACGCCATGACGTAGTCGCCCGCGAGCTTCCACCGTTCCGACACAGCTGATCCCTCTCTCAGGCGGCGTGGGCCGGCCAATGGGCGATGAGCGACGCAACGACGAACGCCATCCCGATGGCGATGAAGATCACGCCCAGCGCCCGGCTCACCCGTGTGGTGGTGGCGATCTTCTCGGTGGTCATGATGACGCCGAGCAGCGCCATCCACACCACGTTCATGACGCCGACCGCGAACATCACCAGCATCATCGCCCAGCAGCAGCCGAGGCAGTACAGACCCTGGCGAAGCCCCAGCCGAAACACCGCGGCGGTCCGCGTCGTCCAGTTGGCGAAGAAGAACGGCAGCGGCCGCTGGCAGCGGGTGACGCAGGCGTGCTTCATCGCCGAGAGCTGATAGCCGCCGGCGAGCAGGAACACCGCGCCGGAGAACAGTCCGCTCACCGGCACCAGCGACGGATCGAGCAGCGCCGCGCGGCCAAGCCCCCATTGCAGCAGGCTCGCCACGCAGGCGTAGGCGATCCACACCGACGTGTAGCCGGCGGCGAGCACGTGCGGCGACACCACGGCCTCGCCCCTGAGCCGGGCGGTGTCGGCGATCTGCGCGTAGGTGAAGATCATCGATCCGGCGGTCGGCAGCATCATCGCCAGCGCCATCGCGCACCACATCACGAGGACCAGCGCGAGGTCGAGGACGCCGGCGCCCTGACCGGTCGCGAGCGTCGGCCGGCACAGCGCATCGAGCAGCGAGCGGCCCAGTCCGTCGCGCGGCATCAGCCGGTCGAAGATCGCCATGCCCGGCCCGAGCGCGCCGGCATCGCCGTGGCGGGCGGCGCCCGCCACCATGATCGCGAGATAGACCCATCCGAGGGCCGCGAGGACGGCGACGCACGCAATGGCGGTGATCCGCGGACGCGAGAACATGCGCCCGAGGCTCGTCGGAGCTCGCGCCAAATCCTGTGCGT
Organism: Xanthobacteraceae bacterium; assembly: GCA_049509935.1. Classification (GTDB taxonomy): domain Bacteria; phylum Pseudomonadota; class Alphaproteobacteria; order Rhizobiales; family Xanthobacteraceae; genus AP-16. The sequence continues at coordinate 2,776 of JBEKZK010000328.1, forward strand.
GCTGCTCGCTGCTCACGGCGTCATGCGCTCCACGATGCCCCGGTGGAGAGGCCCATGATCACATTCAGCCGGAATGCGGTTTCTTGTCGAGTCGACAGGGGTGCAGCGAACTCGGCCGGACACCCTCTCCCCTGCGGGGCCCCTGCGGGGAGAGGGTCGGGGTCATACGCGGTAGGATAAGAAATTGCCACGCTCTCAGCATCGTCATCGCCCGGCTTGACCGGGCGACCCAGTAGCCGAGAGCCCTCGAAATGAGTGCACCGCGATGTCTCAACCGGCCACCGTGATTACTGGGTCGCCCGCTTGAAGCGGGCGATGACGACGTTGCATATGTGTTGGGATCTTAACCTAGCGCCTATGAGGGTCGGGGTGAGGGGGCTCCGGCGCTACCAATGGGTCCGTAACCCCCTCACCCCATCCCTCTCCCCGATGGGGAGAGGGAGCCTCGCCGTGCCTGTTGCGATGGTGTCACGTAACGTCCAGGCTGGAAGTACAGCAGAGAAGTCTTGCATCAACTCGACCGGATCCGTGCGACGCCTTTGCCCTTGACGCACGCAGCCCGAATGGTCACGACCCGGTCATGTCGGACGGTCACGACCATTCCACATGGGACGTCGAGGCGGCGGTGGTGGGCGGCGGCCCGGCCGGGCTCACCGCGGCGATCGCGCTCGCCGCCGGCGGTATCGACACCGCCCTCATCGCCGCGCCGCCGCGGCCGGACAACCGCACCACCGCCCTGCTCGCCGGCTCGGTCACGGCGCTGGAATCGCTCGGGGTGTGGGAGCTTTGCCGCAGCCACGCGGCGGCGCTCACCGGGATCCGCCTGATCGACGACACCGCGCGGCTGCTGCGGGCGCCGCAGGTGACGTTTTCGGCAGCCGAGATCGGGCTCGCGGCGTTCGGACACAACATCGAGAACATCCATCTGGTCGCGGCACTCCACGCGCGCGCGGCGACATTCGCCAGGATCGCCCGCTTCGACGAGCCGGCCTCCGCGGTCGACATCGGCACCGACCGGGTGACCGTGCGGCTGGCCAGCGGCAAAGCGGTGCGCGCGCGGCTCGCAATCGGCGCCGACGGGCGCCGGTCGCTGTGCCGGACCGCCGCCGGGATCGCATCCGACAGCCGCGACTACCCGCAGTCCGCGCTGACGCTCAACTGCGCCCATGCGCGGCCGCACAACGGGATCTCGACCGAGTTCCATACCGAGAGCGGCCCGTTCACCCTGGTGCCGCTGCCGGGCGCCCGATCGAGCCTGGTGTGCGTAGTGTCGCCGCCGGTCGCCAAGCGTCTGGCGGCGCTCGACACCGCCGGGCTCGGCGCGATGGTGGAGCGTCGCGCCCACTCGATCCTCGGGAGGGTCACGGTCGAGCCCGGCGTCGGCCTGTTCCGCCTCGGCATCGAGACCGCCCGAGCCTTCGCCGCCGCCCGCGTGGCGCTGATCGGCGAGGCCGCCCACGTCATTCCGCCGATCGGCGCGCAGGGCCTCAACCTCGGCCTGCGCGACGCGGCGACCATCGCGGAGCTTGCGGCGGCCGCCCGTCGCGACGGCGAGGACATCGGCTCGCCTGCCCTGCTCGCACGCTATGACGGCCTGCGCCGCGCCGACGTGCGCACCCGAACGGTTGCGGTCGACGTGCTCAACCGCTCGCTGCTGTCGGATATCGTGCCGGTCCATGCGCTGCGCGGCCTCGGCCTCTACCTGCTCGACCGGGTCGGCCCGCTGCGCCGCGCCGTGATGCGCGAGGGCGTCTCGCCGCTCGCCGCAGCCCCGCGCCTGATGCGCGGGGAGCAGCCATAACAGATTGGCAGGGTGGGCAAAGGCGCGCTCTTGCGCCCGTGCCCACCGGCAGCGCCTGACGGTGGGCACACTTCGCTTTGCCCACCCTGCAGCTGTGGCCCGCATGGAGCGAGCGGCGTCAGACGCGCGTCCCGGCCGCTCCCGGATTTCGCTCCGCTTCATCCGGGCCGCCTCCAGACGCGGCCCGCCAAATCCGCACCGCGACCCATCCGGTCAGCGAGCCAAGGAAGCCGCCGGCGATGATGTCGCTGACGAAATGATAATCGGCGCCGATCAGGCCGATCACCACCGCGGCGACCAGCAGCGCCCAGACGGCGCGGAGCTTCGGACACAGGATCCACAGCACCGCCATCGCGGCGCAGACCACCGCGGTGTGTCCGGACGGAAACGACGCATAGGCCTGGCCCCCGTGGAACGGGGTAAAGCCGTAGACGTGAGTCTGGATGAACGACGGATTGTTGTTGCTGAAGGTCTCCGGCCAGGTCCGGCCGAACGCGAGCTTGAGCTGATCCTTGATCAACGATGCCACCGCGAGGCTCGCGGACGCCAGCAGTCCCACGGCCAGCGGCCGTGGAAGGGCGCGGCCGGCGAGCGCGTAGGCGGCGCTCACCGCGAAGACGATCGCGGCGAGCCGCGCCAGCCACTCTGAGATCTGGGTCAGGGCATCGAACCAGGGCTTCTTCTGGAAGTGTGCGGCCGCATAGCTGGCAACCTCACGGTCGACGAGCTGGTAGGTGACGACCACCGCCACGACCATCGCGACAAAGGCGATGGCCCAGGCCTTCAGCTGTTCGCGTCCCGGGTCTCTCATGGTCGGCTCGTGGCGAGATGCGGCGGTGACTTGACCGTCGTTTCGTGGTCGCGAAACGTCGCCGCGACCGGGACCGGCAAGGCCGGAATGGTGGCGCCCGAAGGCCCGGAGATGTCGTGGGCAAAGAGCC
>JBEKZK010000329.1:0-5512 GCA_049509935.1 Xanthobacteraceae bacterium
AAGCCGCGCGGGCGGCCGCCGCCGGGGTGCTCGCCTTCCGCGGCCGCACCGCCGACCCGTTGGCGGAGCCGGAGCGGCTGACGGTTGCCCAGGCGTTCGATCGCCTGGCCGGCATCGATCTGCCGGCGACGCTGTCCGCCGCCGGCACCGACCGCGAGGCGCTCGCGGCGGCGGCACGCGGCGCCGGAGTCCGGGTTGCGCCCGACGACACCTGGGCCGACATCTTCAGCCGTGTCCTGGTCGAGCGGATCGAGCCTCACCTCGGCATCGGGCGGCCGACGATCCTGTACGAGTACCCGGTGGCCGAGGCCGCGCTGGCGCGGCCCACCGCCCGGGACCCGCGGGTCGCCGAGCGCTTCGAGCTCTTTGCCTGCGGGGTCGAGCTCGCCAATGGGTTCGGCGAGCTCACCGATCCGGTGGAGCAGCGCCGGAGGTTTGCCGTCGAGATGGCCGAGAAGCATCGCGTCTACGGCGAGCGCTATCCGGTCGACGAGGATTTTCTGCTGGCGCTCGCCCGCATGCCGCAGGCGAGCGGCATCGCGCTCGGCTTCGATCGCTTGGTGATGCTCTCGACCGGGGCCGCGCGGATCGAGCAGGTGCTGTGGGCGCCGGTGGTCGAGAGCGGGAGCGAGCGGCTTCCCGATAGCCGCAACTAAGGGTAAAGAAAGGTCGGTATCACCACTATTTTTCTTGCCAAGGTCGCGCTGTCCACTATGCTTGAACCTACCGGCGCGGGGGCACTGGTATGGGGCGAGCCCGTCGAATCGTCAAAGTCGGGGCAATTGTCATCGGCGGCGGGGTGCTCGCCGCCTGTGCGGTGATCGATCGCTTCGACGATCGTGCCTACTCGTACAACCGCAGCGCCGCGCAATACGCCAACATGGCGGAATTTCTCAACATCATTCGGGCGAGCCAGTTCGAGCCGCTCAACTTCGTGACGTTCTCGTCGGCGCAGAGCCACAACACGCTCACCGGCAATCTGGGCCTGCCGTCGGTGACTGTCGGCCCCGGGCAGGCCGGTCCGCAGAAGGATTACGTCTTCGGTCCGAACTCGGCCACCCAGGCGGTGGGAAGCGATGTGACGATCGCCAACGTCGATGACCCGGGCTCGTACGCGGCGCTGATGACTCCCATCAATCCGGCAGTGATCGGGTTCTTCATCGAGCAGGGATATCCCCGGGAGCTGCTGTTCTTTCTGTTTGTCGACCATGTCGAGACGTCCGGCCTCGGTGGCGGCACCGTCTCATACGCCTTCAACAATCCGCTGGATCGCGACAGCTACGTGCGGTTCGGCGGCATTCTCGCCGAGATGATCGAAGCCGGCCTGACGGCGCAGATCGATGCCACCGCGATACCCTCCGCCGACAAGATCCCGGCCCACAAGTTCTGCGTCGATCCCGCACTGCCGCGTCCGCAGTTCGGCGGCCGCGTCCACTTCGTGGCCGGACCGGATTGCCGCGCCGTTCCCTGGCGCGCCGCCGCACAGCTCAAGCCGCACGCCAGCTACGCGTTCGTCAACTCCACCAGCCGCCTCAACGTCAGGATTTTCCTCAGGTCGACCTACGCGGTCTACATGTATCTCGGTCGGATCCTGCGGAGCGGCAGGCCGATCGACAACCTGGTGCGGTCCGCCGATTCCGACGACGAGAGGCTGTTCACCGTCACCCACGACGTCGACGACTGCTTCGTGCAGACCTTCTACGAGGGAACGTCCTACTGCGTGCCCAATTCGGCCAACAACACCAAGCGGGTCTTCTCTCTGCTGCGCCAACTGGTCGGGATCAAGATCACGCCGGCCAATCCGGCTCCCGTCATCAACGCGCGGGTCGTACAGTAGACGTTAGACGGCCACCCGGAGGAGATCCATGGCGAACAAACCGTCCAGCAGCCGCAACGCAAAGTCAGCAAGCGCGAGGCCCGCAACGGGAACGAGGCCCTCGAGCGTCCGCAGGGTGGCGCCCGCCGACCAGTTGAAGCTCTCCGGTCTGGGACGCGAGCTGCACAAGACGCTCAAGGGCGCGGGCGTCCATGGATATCACGTCGCCGAGCTGTCCCTGGTCGCCAGGACCGGTCCGCACGCCCCGCATTGCCGGATGGTCGAGCAACCGGACGGCTCCTTCAGGATCGTCTGCGATTGATCGGTCCGACAGGCGCCTGGTCGCATTGACGCGACCCCGCCGATCGCTATGGGTCTCAAGTCCTTCACGACGCCAGAGGCCCGTCATGCGCTTTGCCGGAACGACCCTGCACGGCGAGGATCTCGTCGACGCCGGGCTGATATCCCCCGAGCGGCTGGCGGACATTATGCGCGTTGCCGAACGCTACGCGGTGGCGATCACGCCGGCGATGGCGGAGCTGATCGATCCAGCCGATCCGGCCGATCCGATCGCGCGGCAGTTCGTTCCCGATCCGGCCGAGCTTGACGCATCCGCCGAGGAGCGCGCCGACCCGATCGGCGACCGCTCCCACAGCCCTGTGGAGGGCGTCGTCCACCGCTATCCGGATCGCGTGCTGCTCAAGCTGGTCCAGGTGTGCGCGGTCTATTGCCGGTTCTGCTTTCGCCGCGAGATGATCGGGCCGCAGCACGACAGCATGCTGTCGCCGGAAGTGCTGGCGGGCGCGCTCGCCTATGTCGCCGCCCGTCCGCAGATCTGGGAGGTGATCCTCAGCGGCGGCGATCCGCTGGTGGTCTCGCCGCGCCGTCTCGGCGACGTGATGCGGCAGCTCGGAGCGATCGACCACGTCAAGGTGATCCGCCTGCATACGAGGCTGCCGGTGGTCGATCCGGCCGGCATCACGCCGGCGCTGGTGCGCGCGCTGAAGGTCGACGGCAAGGCGACCTGGGTGGCGTTGCACGCCAATCATCCGCGCGAGCTCACTGTGGCGGCGCGCCAGGCCTGCGCCCGCATCGTCGATGCCGGCGTGCCGATGCTGAGCCAGACCGTGCTGCTGCGCGGCGTCAACGACGACGCGGCGACGCTGGCGGCGCTGATGCGCGCCTTCGTCGAGTGCCGGATCAAGCCCTACTACCTGCACCACGCCGATCTCGCCCCCGGCACCGCGCGGTTCCGCACCGGGATCGAGCACGGCCAGGAGCTGATGCGTGCGCTCCGCGGCCGCCTGTCCGGCGTCGCCCAGCCGACCTACGTGCTCGACATTCCGGGCGGCTCCGGCAAGTCGCCGATCGGACCGGGCTATCTGACGAGGACGACCGACCGGACGTTCGTGGTCGAGGACTTCAACGGCGAGCCGCACGCCTACCCGCCGGCCGGCGACGCCGAGCCGTAAGGTGGGCCGCCACCACGCACCGTACACGTGCACCAGCGCGTAGGGTGGGCAAAGCGCAGTGTGCCCACCGATGCGAGCCGGGTGTCCGCAATCGGCAAAGGCCATCGCCGCCGGCGGTGGGCACGGCGCAAGAGCGCCTTTGCCCACCCTACGGACCGTCCACGAGAACCAGGCCGATCACCGGTTCACGTGCACCAGCAGCTTGCCGAAGTTGCGGCCGTTGAGCAGGCCGATGAACGCTTCCGGCGCCTTGTCGAGCCCCTCGACCACGTCCTCGCGGTACTTGATCTTGCCCTCCTTGATCCAGCCGCCGACGTCGCGCGCGAACTCGCCCGCATGGGCGATGAAGTCGCTGACGATGAAGCCGCGCAGCGTCAGGCGCTTGGTCAGCACGTTGCGCATGATCAGCGGCATGCGGTCGGGACCGGGCGGCAGCTCGGTATCGTTGTAGTGGGCGATGAGGCCGCACACCGGCACCCGGGCGAAGTCGTTGAGCAGCGGCAGCACCGCGCTCCACACCGCCCCGCCGACGTTCTCGAAATAGACGTCGATCCCCTTCGGGCAGGCCCTGGCCAGATCGTCGGCGAGCGTCGGCGAGCGGTGATCGACGGCCGCATCGAAGCCGAGCTCGTCGATCAGGTAGCGGCATTTTTCCGCACCCCCGGCGATGCCGACCGCGCGGCAGCCCTTGATCTTGGCGATCTGTCCGACCGCGGAGCCGACCGGACCCACGGCGGCTGCGACCGCCACGGTCTCGCCGGGCTTCGGCTGGCCGATGATGGTGAGCCCGGTATAGGCGGTCATCCCCGGCATGCCGAGGATGCCAAGCGCGGTCGAGATCGGCGCCGCCTTGGGATCGAGCTTGCGCAAGCCGGTCCCGTCCGACACCGCGTAGTCCTGCCAGCCCGCATAGCCGAGAACGATATCGCCCTTGGCGAAATCGGGCCGCCGCGACGCCACCACCTCGCTGACGGTGCCGCCGACGATCACGTCGCCGACCTCCACCGGCTTGGCATAGGAGCGCCCGGCGCTCATCCGCCCGCGCATGTAGGGATCGAGCGAAAGCCACAGGGTGCGCAGCAGCACCTGGCCGTCGCCGGGCTCCGGCGCTGCAGCTTCGACGAGCTTGAAGTCGCTCGGCTTGGGCGCGCCGACCGGGCGCGACGCCATGACGATCTGGCGGTTCTTCGGGTTGGACATGGGAAAAGCCTTTTCGATGGATGTGAGACGAAATCGCGGCGGCGCTGAGCCCGCGCCACGGTGGTCAGCTCTATAGCATGGTCGCGGCCGAAAGCGCGCCCGATCATGTTGCGGCAACGCGGGGCGCATGGGCGTCTCCGGCAACGCCCATCGTCCGCCGGGGAGAAAATCCCGGTGGGTATCCGTCGCGCGCATGCTGCGCGCGGTGCCGCTGCGGGATCGCCGTGCTATCCTTGCATCGCGCTGCTGGATTCTCTCGACCGGAGCTGGGAAGGGCATGGATGCTGCCGAGATTCTCCAACAGTTGAACCTGCGGGGCGAGATGCCGGTGGAGGCGCTGCGCGCGGCGGAAGCCGGGCGCGCCGAGGTGCTCCCGCTGTTCCTGCGGACGGTCGACCAGTTTCCGCAGAGGGCCTCGACGCCAGCCGAGCGGCGTCAGCTGTTCTGGATCTTTCACCTGCTCGGCCAGTGGCGGGAAACGTCGGCCTACCGGCCGCTCGCCACGCTGCTGCGCGGCCCGTCCGATGTCATCCAGGACATCTTCGACCAGGCGCTCGACCGCACCATCCATCGGGTGATGGCCCAGGTGTTCGATGGCGACCAGCTGCCGCTCTACGCCATTGTCGGGGACGAGAAGGCCGACGAATTCGTCCGCGCGCGGATGTGCGAGACCGTGGCCCTGGTGGCGATCCGGGGCGCCTTGCCGCGCGAGGAGGCGGCCCGCTACCTCAAGGCTTGCTTTTCCGACCTGAAGCCGATGCGCGGCGACCTCGTCTGGGACGGCTGGCAGACCGCCATCGCGCTGCTCGGCCTCACCGAGCTCGAGCCGCTGGTGAAGCAGGTCTTCGACCGCGGCTCTGTCAGCACGGGCTGGCTGCGCTTCAGGGACTTCGAGGACGATCTGCGCCGCGGCGTGAAGAATCCGACGGCTCCGTGGCGACGCGAGATCGACTACGCGCCGTTCGTCGATACGATCGCGGAGCTCGCCGATTGGGACGGCTATGGTCCGGAGCCCTACGGGGAC
>JBEKZK010000033.1:0-14234 GCA_049509935.1 Xanthobacteraceae bacterium
CCAACAACCAGGCGAGCTGGTCCTACAACTCACCCAGCCCGGCGAGCGCGACCTTCACCATCGCCAACTCGACCGGTCAGACCGTCTACTCCACCAGTCAGACCGTCCAGGCGGGAACCAACACCTTCAACTGGAACGGCCTCGACTCCAGCGGCAACAGCCTGCCGCCCGGCAACTACACGATGTCGATCTCGGCGCTGAGCAGCACCGGGGCCAATGTGGCGATCGCCACCCAGGTGCAGGGCGTGGTCAGCAGCGTCGATCTCACGCAGAATCCGCCCGTGCTGTCGGTCAACGGGCAGAACTACACCATCAATCAGATCCAGAAGATTTCGCTCCCCGGGAGCTGACCGGTCAGCGGGACGATCGGGGCAATCCGCACCGCCCTCGGCGTCTCGACCCGACCAAAACGCATTCCGGAGCCCCGCCGGAGCTCATTTTCCGGATGGCGGCCGCAGCTTAGCCAAATTTTAAGCGACCACGCGTAATGTCCCCATAGAGTTTGTCAGTCGAGTGTGTGAGAGTACGAATGACTGAGCCCCATCGTCCGAGGGCAAAGTACGTCATCGGTCCCGATGGCAGCCCATTGACGATCGCGGACCTGCCCGCCCCCGGCACCAAGCGCTGGGTCATCCGGCGCAAGGCCGAAGTCGTCGCCGCGGTGCGCGGTGGCCTGCTGTCGCTCGAGGAAGCGTGCAGCCGCTACACCCTGACGGTCGAGGAGTTCCTCGCCTGGCAGTACTCGATCGATCGCCACGGCCTTGCCGGCCTGCGCACGACGAGAATCCAGCAATATCGCCAATAGGCGGATGATCGCCGGTGCCGAACGCATCGGCGGCGGCGAGCTCGGCCGCGCCGCGCCAGCCGCCCGGCGCGGTCCGCACGGTTACCCGCCGCACACCATGAGGCGGCAAATCTTAAGACGCCAATGGCGGCGTTAACCAGATGGAAACCATGGACTGGGCAAAACTTGCCCAGCGGGTCGATCGCACCCCCCGATCCAAGGGCCAGGTTCCAGTGCAGGGCATCATCGAGTTCGTGAGGACACTGGGCGCGGCACGGCTCGGCGCGATGGCCGCCGTGACCGTGGCGCTGATCGGCGTCTTCGCATTCCTCATGTTTCGGTTCACCTCGCCGCAGATGTCGCCGCTGTTCACCGACCTGACGATGGAGGATTCGTCGGCCATCGTGAAGGAGCTGGAACGCCAGGGCGTCCCCTTCGAGCTCAAGGCCGACGGCGCGATCGTGATGGTGCCGCACGACCGGGTCGCGCGCATCCGGATGACGCTCGCCGAGGGGGGCATCCCCAAGGGCGGCGGCATGGGCTACGAGATCTTCGACAAGTCCGACGCGCTGGGCGCCACCAGCTTCGTGCAGAACATCAATCATCTGCGCGCCCTGGAGGGCGAGCTCGCGCGCTCGATCCGGTCGATCGACCGGATCCAGGCCGCCCGCGTGCATCTGGTGCTCCCCGAGCGGGCGCTGTTCTCCCGCGACAAGATCGAGCCGACCGCCTCGATCGTCATCAAGGTGCGCGGCGGCCTGGAGCCCCAGCAGGTGCGGGCGATCCGCCACCTGGTGGCGAGCGCCGTCAATGGGCTGAAACCCGAGCGCGTCTCCATCGTCGACGAGAGCGGCCGCCTGCTGGCCGGCGGCAGCGGCGATGACGGAGCGAACGGCGGCGGGCTCGACGAGCGCCAGGCGTCGCTGGAAAACCGGATGCGCGACCAGATCGAATCGATCGTCTCCTCGATCGTCGGGCCGGGCCGCGCGCGCGTGCAGCTGACCGCCGAATTCGACGTCAACCGCATCACGCAGGTGTCGGACCGGTTCGATCCGGAAGGCCGGGTGCTGCGCTCGAGCCAGACCCGGGAGGAGCAGAGCGCGACCGCCGACAAGCCCGAGGGACCGGTCACGGTGGCAAACGAGCTGCCGGGGGCCCAGCGCCCGCCCGAAGGCGCCGCGCGCGACCAGTCGAAGAAATCCGAGGAGACCGTCAACTACGAGATATCCCGCACCACCAAGACCGAGGTGGTCGAGGGCGGGCGGGTCAAGCGCATCTCGGTCGCGGTCCTGGTCGACGGCACCTATGCGAAGACCGACAAGGGCGACGTGACCTATCAGCCGCGCAGCACCGAGGAGATCGACCGCATCGCCGCCCTGGTGCGCAGCGCCGTCGGGTTCGACCAGAAGCGCGGCGACCAGGTCGAGGTCGTCAACCTGCGCTTTGCCGAGCAGCCTTCGCTGCCGATCACCGAGCCGAGCGGCCTCCTGGCGCTGCTGCAGTTCACAAAGGACGACATCATGCGCGGCGTCGAGCTCGCAGTCATGGCGCTGCTTGCGCTGGTGGTGATGCTGGTGGTGGTGCGGCCGCTGGTCCGCCGCATCGTCACGCCGGACGCCAAGCCGGCGCTCGCGTCCGACCCCATCGGCATCCTGCCCGGCGCCGCCGCGGACGCGGTCGACAACATGCCGCCGCTCAGCACCCACGCCTCGCAAATGATCGATCTCGCCCAGGTCCAGGGCCAGGTGCACGCCCAGTCGGTGCAGAAGGTCGGCGAGCTCGCTCAACGCAATCCGCAGGAGACCGTCGCGGTCATCCGCCAGTGGCTGCAGGACACCTGAGAGCATCATGGCCGTAGCATCCGACAAGGCGCAGAGCGAGATCGCCGATCTGGTCAAGACGCTGGCCGGTCGCCAGGCCGAGAACGGCGCCGGCCGCGCCCTCAAGGGGCCCGAGCGCGCCGCCGTGCTGATGCTGGCGCTCGGCGACACCTACGGCGAGAAGGTGTGGAAGCTGCTCGACGACGACGAGCTGCGCACCCTGTCGATGGCGATGTCGAGCCTCGGCTCGGTGGAGGCCGAATCGGTCGAGAGCCTGCTGCTCGAGTTCGTCGGGCGCATTTCTGCCTCGGGCGCCCTGCTCGGCAACTTCGACGCGACCGAGCGGCTGATGCAGCAATTCCTGCCGCCCGAGCGTGTCGCCTCGATCATGGAGGAGATCCGCGGTCCCGCCGGTCGCAACATGTGGGAGAAGCTGTCCAACGTGCAGGAGCAGGTTCTCGCCAACTATCTGAAGAACGAATATCCGCAGACCGTCGCGGTCGTCCTGTCGAAGATCCGGCCGGAGCATGCGGCGCGGGTCCTTGCCATCCTGCCCGAGGAGACGGCGCTCGACGTGGTCACCCGCATGCTGAAGATGGAAGCGGTGCAGAAGGACGTGATCGAGCGCGTCGAGAACACCCTGCGCACCGAGTTCATGTCCAACCTGTCGCAGACGCGCCGTCGCGATGCCCACGAGGTGATGGCGGAGATCTTCAACAATTTCGACCGGCAGACCGAGACGCGCTTCATCACCGCCCTGGAGGAGCAGAGCCGGGAGTCGGCCGAGCGCATCAAGACGCTGATGTTCACCTTCGACGACCTCGTCAAGCTCGACGCCGGCTCGGCGCAGACCCTGATGCGTCATGTCGACAAGGACAAGCTGGCGACCGCGCTCAAGGGGGCGTCCGATCCGGTCCGCCAGTTCTTCCTCAAGAACATGTCGAGCCGCGCCGCCAAGATGCTGGTCGACGACATGCAGGCGCGCGGACCGGTGCGGCTGCGCGACGTCGACGAATCCCAGGCGCTGCTCGTCAACCTCGCCAAGGACCTTGCCGCCAAGGGCGAGATCATGATCTCGAAGAGCCGCGGCGACGACGAGCTGGTGTACTGAGGGCGCGATGACGACGCTCACCAAATTCCTCTTCGACGTCGACTTCGGACCCGGCGCGGTCGCCGACAAGTCGAAGCAGACGATCCCGCTCGCGGCGCACCAGGCGGCGCTCGCCGAGGCGGAGGCGAAGGCCTATCGCGACGGCGTCGCGGCGGCCGAGGCCACGGCCCAGGTCGACGCCCAGCGGCGCACTGCGGCGGCGCTCGAGCAGATCGCCGCCGGGCTCGACCGGATGCGGGACGGCCTGCGTGGCATCGAGGTCAAGCTCGAGGCGGAGTCGGTCGAGGTGGCGCTCGCGGTCGCCCGCAAGCTCGCCCCCGAGCTCATCGCCCGCGAGCCGCTGGCCGAGATCGCCGCGCTGGCGACCGAATGCTTCGCCCAGCTGGTGGCGACGCCGCACGTCGTGGTGCGGGTCAGCGACGGCCTGTACGAGCAGGCCCGCGAGCGTCTCGGCGCCATCGCGCAGGCGCACGGCTTCGCCGGGCGGCTCGTCGTGCTCGCCGATCCGACGATCGCGTCGGCGGACGGCCGCATCGAATGGGCCGACGGCGGCATCGTTCGCGACCGCGCCACCACCGAGGCCGTCATCGTCGAAGCGGTCGATCGCTACGTCGCTGGGCGCAAGATGATCGAGACAACCGGGAGATTTGAGCCATGAGCGACGACGGCAAGATGCCGCTGCCAAATCTCGACACCGAGGTCGACGTACGCGATCCGCCCGCCGGCACCGCGCTGGCATCGTCTGCCGACTCGGAATCCGTCAGCAAGGGCGCCGCCGACCTGGAGGCCATCTTCGACGTTCCGGTTCAGGTCTCGGCGGTGCTCGGGCGATCCCGCATGGACGTCGGCCAGCTCCTCAAGATCGGCCCGGGCACCGTCCTCGAGCTCGACCGCAAGGTGGGCGAGGCGATCGACATCTACGTCAACGACCGCCTCGTTGCCCGTGGCGAGGTCGTGCTGGTGGAGGACAAGCTCGGCGTGACCATGACCGAGATCATCAAGTCGGAACGCGGCTGAGATGACCCGGGCATGTTCCGGCGGCGCGCCGATCCTGGGCGCCAGTGAGCACACCTCGGGTCCCCGGGACGAGACCCGCGAGAGGGCCGTGGTGCCGTATCGTCATCTCATGCCAAGGACACAATCATGCGACTCCTGATCGTCGGCACCCTCAGAGGCCAGCTCACCCAGGCCACCAAGCTCGCGGTCGACAAGGGCGCGGCGGTCACCCACGCCGAGGACGTGGAGCAGGCGCTGCGCGTGCTGCGCTCCGGACGCGGCGCCGACCTGCTCATGGTGGACGTCGGCATCGACATCCGCGACCTGGTGCAGCGCCTCGAGGCCGAGCACATTCACGTGCCGATCGTCGCCTGCGGCACCTCGACCGACGCCCGCGCGGCGGTCGCCGCCATCCATGCCGGGGCCAAGGAATACATCCCGCTGCCGCCCGATCCGGAGCTGATCGCCGCCGTGCTCGCCGCGGTCGCCGACGATCACCGGGAGCTGATCTATCGCGACGACGCCATGGCCCAGGTGGTCAGGCTCGCCCAGCAGATCGCGCCGAGCGACGCCTCGGTGCTGATCACCGGCGAGTCGGGAACCGGCAAGGAGGTGCTGGCGCGCTATGTCCATTCCAAGTCGAACCGCGCCCGGGCGCCGTTCATCTCGGTCAATTGCGCCGCGATCCCCGAGCATCTGCTCGAGTCCGAGCTGTTCGGACACGAGAAGGGCGCCTTCACGGGCGCGATCGCGCGCCGCATCGGCAAATTCGAGGAAGCAACGAGCGGCACGCTGCTGCTCGACGAGGTCACCGAGATGGACGTGCGGCTGCAGGCCAAGCTGCTGCGCGCCATCCAGGAACGGGTGATCGACCGGGTCGGCGGCAGTCGCCCGGTACCGGTCGACATCCGCATCATCGCCACCTCCAACCGCAATCTCACCGAGGTGGTGCGCGCCGGAACGTTCCGCGAGGACCTGTTCTACCGGCTCAATGTCGTGAACCTGAAGATCCCGCCGCTGCGCGACCGCCCGGCCGACGTGCTGGAGCTCGCCCAGCATTTCGTCAGGATCTATTCCCAGGCCAACAGCGTGAAGCTGCGGCCGCTGTCGGCGGAGGCGCGGCGCGAGCTCGTGGTCAACCGGTGGCCGGGCAACGTCCGCGAGCTCGAGAACACCATCCATCGTGCGGTCCTGCTGTCGCCCGGCGACGAGATCGGCGCAGAGGCGATCCTGTCGCCCGACGGTGCGCGGCTCGACGATCCCCGGGGGCATCCGCCGGCGGTGGCACATGCGGCGCTGGCGGCCGAGCAGGTCACCCGGGCGCTGGTCGGGCGCACCGTGGCCGAGGTGGAACGCGACCTGATTCTCGAGACTCTCAAGCACTGTCTCGGCAACCGCACGCATGCCGCCAATATCCTCGGCATCTCGATCCGGACGCTGCGCAACAAGCTCAACGAATACGCCGGCGACGGCCGGTCGATCCCGCCGCCGGGCGGAAGCGATCTGCGCGCCGCCGGATAGCCGCTCGGCATTTTTCGCCGGCGTTAACGGCTCGCTAACCACAAGATGGGCAAAATTTGCCTACCGGGGGGACGTCCGCACCGACGTCCGCTCAGCGGTGACACATGCGCGGGAACGCGCCGGGACGGACCATGACCGACGTGACGGCCGCACCGGCAGGCGCCCCAGCGACCCGATGGCTCGCCGAGATCGGCACGATGCTCAAGCGCGGCGACATCGCGCTTGCGGTCGGCGTCATGACCATCCTGGTGGTGCTGATCCTGCCGCTGCCGCCGGTTCTGCTCGATCTCAGTCTCGCCGTCTCGATCATCCTCTCGGTGCTGATTTTGATGACGTCGCTGTTCATCCAGGCGCCGCTGGAATTCTCCTCCTTTCCGACCGTGCTGCTGATCGCCACCATGCTCCGGCTCTCGCTCAACCTCGCCTCGGTGCGGCTCATCCTGTCGCGCGGCCACGAAGGCACGGCGGCCGCCGGCCACGTGATCCAGGCGTTCGGCAATTTCGTGATGGGCGGCAACTTCGTCATCGGGATCATCGTGTTCATCATCCTGGTGATCGTGAATTTCGTGGTCATCACCAAGGGCTCCGGCCGTATCGCCGAGGTCGCGGCGCGCTTCAACCTCGACGCCATGCCGGGCAAGCAGATGGCGATCGACGCCGACCTGTCGGCCGGGCTGATCGACGAGAAGGAAGCGCGGCGGCGGCGCAAGCACCTCGAGGACGAGAGCGCGTTCTTCGGCGCCATGGACGGCGCCTCGAAGTTCGTGCGCGGCGACGCCGTCGCGGGGCTGCTCGTCACCTTCATCAACGTCATCGGCGGCATGATCATCGGCATCGCCCAGCAGGGCATGACGTTCGCCGAGGCGGGCCGCACCTATACGCTGCTCACCATCGGCGACGGCCTCGTCACCCAGGTGCCGGCGCTGATCGTGTCGACGGCGGCGGGCCTGCTGGTGTCCAAGGCCGGCGTCGCCGGCGCCGCCGACCAGGCGCTGTTCAGGCAGCTGTCGGGCTATCCCCGGGCGCTCGGCATGTCGGCCGCCGTCATGATCGTGATGTCCCTGCTGCCCGGCATTCCGATGTTTCCGTTCCTGCTGCTCGGCGGCGGCGCCGGCGCGCTCGCCTACACGATCGAGAAGAAGAGCCGCGTCAAGGCCGCGGTCGAGGCCGGCAAGATCGAGAGCGACGCCAAGGTCGCGCCGGCCGAGGAGCCGATCGCGGCGTCGCTGAAGATCGACGACCTCAAGATCGAACTCGGCTACGCGCTGTTGCCGCTGGTCAACGCACCGGACGGCTCCGACCGGCTGACCGAGCAGATCAAGGCGCTGCGCCGGTCGCTGGCCGTGGAGATGGGCTTCGTCATGCCGGCGGTGCGCATTCTCGACAACGTCCAGCTCGAGGCCAACAGCTACGTCATCAAGGTCAAGGAGGTGGAGGCGGGAACCGGGCGGCTGTGGCCGGGCCAGCACATGGTCATGGATCCGGCCGGCAAGCAGGTGAACCTGCCGGGCCTGCACACCACCGAGCCGACCTTCGGCCTGCCCGCCACCTGGATCGACTCGATGCTCAAGGAGGAGGCGGCGATCAAGGGCTACACGGTGGTCGATGCCGCGACGGTGGCGTCGACCCATCTCACCGAGGTGCTCAAGTCCAACATGTCCGAGCTCTTGAGCTACGCCGAGGTGCAGAAGCTGTTGAAGGAGCTGCCCAAGGAGGAGGCCGAGCTGGTGAAGGACATCTCGCCGGCGCTGATCACGGTGTCGGGCATCCAGCGCGTGCTGCAACTGCTGCTCACCGAGCGCATCTCGATCCGCGACCTCGGCACCATCCTCGAGGGGATCGCCGATGCGCTCGTCTACACGCGCAACCCGGCCGCCCTGGTCGAGCACGTGCGGACTCGGCTGGCGCGCCAGATTTGTGCGCAGCACGCCTCGCCGGGGGGCTACCTGCCGCTGATCGCGCTGTCCGCCAAATGGGAGCAGACCTTTGCCGAATCGATCGTCGGCCAGGGCGACGACCGCCAGCTTGCCATGCAACCCTCGAAGCTCTCCGAGTTCATCACGGTGGTGCGCGACCGCTTCGAGGACGCCGCCCGCGCGGGCGAAGCACCGGTGCTGGTGGTGTCCCCCGGCATCCGCCCCTTCGTACGCGGCATCGTCGAGCGGTTCCGGGCGCAGACCTCGGTGCTGTCGCAATCGGAGATCCACACGCGGGCTCGGCTGAAGACCGTGGGGAGCATTTAGGCCAGACCTGAGTCGATCTGCCGCGGAGGACGGCCGATGATGTCGGCGGGCTCGCGCCGTCGAGGGCCCCGCCGGAGCCCTGACGCCGTGCCCGGGGTTCGAGGATCACGCGCCCGCCGGTACCGTCCGTGAGCTGCCCGGAACCAATCGCCTGCCCCACGCGTTTCCAGGTGGACGCGGTGGGACCGATCGAGCCTCGGCAGTCAGCTCTGCGATCGCAGGCTCGAGCGTGTGGCCCTGAACTTTTCGACGAGCTGCCGCGACAAATAAACGAGAGCGGAGCACCCCCGATGAACCATTCACTATTGTCCGCGGATCGAAATACCCACTTGAAGATCGTGGGAGTCGCGCTCGTCGCCGCCATCGGCATCGTGGCGATGGGCATCACGGCTCATCTCGCCCGGCCCGGGATCGCCAACGCGCGACTCGACAACGACCGGCCGGTGGTGCACGCCGGCAAGCCCGTCGTTTACACCCGCAGCGACGCTTCGGCGATCCGCTGACCTCCCCACATCATGGCGTCTGCAGCTCGAAGCCGCGTGGCGTCGCCTGGATCAGCTTGCCGCTGTAGAGCACCGGTCCGGTCGGCGCGCCGTTCGGGGAACCGCCCTCCGGCTCCAGCGAGACCGCATAGGTTGCGGCGTTGATGGTCATCTGATCGTACGCGGCAGGTTCCGGGCGAACCGTGTACTCGTCGACACCGATCACGCCCAGCGACTTGGGACCGGAGAGCTTGTCCGAGATCAGCCACAGCTCGTAGCTCTTGCCGGTCTGTCTTTCGGCACCGACCCGGCGCACCGCGAGCGAATGCCGGTCGAGGTCGAAGGTGAGCAGAAAGGCCGGAGACGATGCGTCCTTCTGCAGCGCCGCCACATATTGGGCAGGCCGCGGCGAAGGCACCTCGACGGGCTTTTCGACGACCTGAACCATGGGCCTGGGTCGAACCGCCTGGGGCAGCAGGTCCGGCCTGTAATCGCGTGCCACCATGAGCGCCGCGAGCACCGCCGCGAGGGCTGCCGCAACGGCGGCAATTCGCCGCGAGCGCCGCAGGCGACGGGTCATCAGATCGATCAGGTCGGCGCCGGTCCCTTCCGCCCCCGGCCCGGGAGGGCGCCGCGGCGTCTTGACCGGCTCGATCTGCGGCGCCGGGCTGCCGGCAACCGGGCTGCCGGCAACGGGGCTGCTCTCGACCACCGCCGGTGCCGGTGCCGTTTCGCCGCCGGCAATCCGCGCCTTGATCCGATCCCAGGTCTCCGGGGGCGGCTCGACCGGCGCGACCAGCACGTTGAGCTCGCCGAGACGGCGCTCCCATTTGTGCACCAGGGCCAGGAACTCGGTGTCGGCGGCGATCAGCGCCTGCGCCTCGGCCCGCTGGTCGGGATCGAGCGTGCCGAGCACGTATTCGGCCGCCCGAACGTCCATGCCGTCTCGATCGTCTTTGTTTTCGTCGGCGGTCATGACCCGAGGCACTCCCGGATCTGGATCAGGCTTCGCCGGAGCCACGTCTTGATGGTGTTCACCGGCGTCTCGAGCTTGGCCGCGAGCTGCTCCCGGCTCCAGCCACTGTAATAGGCGAGCAGCACCAGGCGGCGCCGCTCGGCTTCGAGGTCGCCGAGGCACGCCAGCAGCCTGCGCAGCTCCTCGGTCATTTCGTGGCGCGCCAGCGGACTCGGATCATCCGATGCCATCTCCATCGCCTCGGGCTCGTCCTCGAGCGAGGCTTCGCGCTTCTTGCGCACCAGGTCGAGCGCGCCATTGCGGGCGATCGCGACCATCCAGGTGATCGGCGTGGCGATGCCCGGATCGAAGGCCCCGGCATTGCGCCAAATCCGCATATAGGTCTCCTGCATCACCTCATCGGCGAGATCGGTTCGTCGCAAGATACGCAGCACCACGCCGTAGAGTTTCGACCGGGTCGCCGCATAGAGCCGCTCGAATGCAGCCTCATCGCCCTTGGCGACGGCAGAAAGAAGCCACACGAGTTCTCCCGGCGTCAGCATTCCGACCACCCCCGCACGGTCCATTCGGTCCGGCCCCAGCCCACCGTCGAGGTACCGCCGCGACAGATCACGACACCTTACGGACAATTGGCCCGAAAGTTGCGCGACCTGGCGGACCACCCTAGCAAAAAATTCGCCGTGCTGTCGCCGTACCGGAAGAACATCCCTGTGGACCCGTCGGAGCTGGTGCGGCGAGGCGCTGCTCCATCGCGGGGTCGAACGGCGGCGTGGGCGCAGGGGCGGCGGATCACATGTCCTCGATCGGCGAACCGGGTCCACTTCGCCGATCGAGGACATGCGCCCGGACCATGGGCAATCGGCGGATTGCGGGGGATTCCGGTTCGCGACGAGCCGGCGGGGAGCTAAATCCCGATCCCGTCCCGTGCCCGCGTCGAGGCAATGCGGTCGAGCTCGGCCTGCTCGCGGGCATTCTCGGCCGAACGTTCGCGAACCTGATCGCGCTCATCGAGCAGCTCGATCTTCTTTTGCTCATCGAACGCCTCGGCCAGGTCGGCCCGGGCGTCCTCGAGCTGGACCTTGAGCTCGTCGGCGGAGCGCTTGAGGTTGTCGCGGCGGCCGATGGCCGCCTTCGCGTAGGTCGGATAGGCGAAATGCGCAGGATCGTGGATGCCGGCGCGCTCCTGCTCGGCGAGGATTTCGCGGTCGAGATCGAGCGCCATGCGGTCGAACTCGGCAATCATGCCCTCGATCTGCACGACTTTCCGCCGCTTCTCGTCGACCTGAAATTTCTTCAGACGAATCAAGGTCTCACGCGACTTCATCGACTCATACTCCCCGAGGCCCGGTGGGCGTGACCGCGGGCCGGCCCGAGGGCTTCCGCGTCGGCAAACTTTCAGCGCGTTGCACCTTCGCGGCGACAACCGGAGTCCAATCCGCCGGAAAGCTCCCGCTCGCACCCATAGATCAAGCCTGCCACGACAACGTTAGTTTTCGGTTTCCGAAGCATTGAGAATTGCTTCCAAGCGCCGATAACCTTCGCCGAGACCGGTTGCCTCTTCCTTGCCCTGGGCGAGAAATCGCTCGAGCGGCCCATGCAGCCGGATCGCCTCGTCGACCTCGGGGCTGGAGCCCGCCCGATAGGCGCCGAGCCGGATCAGCTCCTCCATGTCCGCGTAAGTCGCCATCAGCTGCCGGGCCCGGTTGATGGCCGGCACGAAGGCCGGGTCGGCCGAACGCGGCATCGTTCGCGAGATCGATTTGAGGATATTGATCGCCGGATAGCGGCCCCGTTCGGCGATCGCCCGTTCCATCACGATATGGCCGTCGAGCGTGCCGCGGACCGCGTCGGCGACCGGCTCGTTGTGGTCGTCGCCGTCGACCAGCACGGTGAAGATGCCGGTAATGGTGCCTTCCTCGGTGCCCGGGCCGGCGCGCTCCAGCAGGCGCGGCAATTCGGTGAACACCGTCGGCGTGTAGCCCTTGGAGGTCGGCGGCTCGCCGGCGGACAGCCCGATCTCGCGCTGCGCCATGGCGAAGCGGGTGACCGAGTCCATGAGAACCAGGACGTCCTTCCCGGAGTCGCGAAAGTATTCGGATATCGCCAGCGTCAGGTACCCGGCCTGGCGCCGCATCAGGGCAGGCTCGTCGGAGGTCGAAACCACGACGACCGAGCGGCGCAGGCCAGCCTCACCGAGGTCGTCCTGCAGGAACTCCTGCACCTCCCGGCCGCGTTCGCCCACGAGCCCGATCACCGACACCGCGGCCGTGACGTTGCGGGCGAGCATCGACAGCAGCACCGACTTGCCCACCCCCGAGCCGGCAAAAATGCCCAGGCGCTGGCCGCGACAACAGGTCAGGAACGTATTGAGCGCGCGCACGCCGAGGTCGAGCGGTGCGCCCACCCGGCGGCGCGCATGGGCCGGCGGCGGGGAATTGCGAAAGGGGGACGGCGAAGGCCCCAACGGCAGCGGGCCCTTGCCGTCGATCGGATCGCCCATGGCGTTGACGACGCGGCCGAGCCAGCCGACGGACGGCCGCACCGCACCGGCGACCGAGCTGACGATGGCGCGGCAGCCGCGGCGGACGCCTTCGAGGGCCGCAAACGGCATCAACAGCGCGTTGGCGCCGGAGAATCCTACCACCTCGCAAGGCACCACCCTGCCGGGTCCGCTTTCGATGACCACGCGGGAGCCGACCGACATCGCGTGGATGGGGCCCGCGACCTCGACCATGAGACCGCGCACACCGACGACACGGCCGTAAACCTCCACGGCATCGAGCTCGGCAAGCTCCTCGGCGAGCGCTTTCATCATTCGTGACTCCAACGTTGCGGACCGGCCGACTTCTTAACTCCGCATTTACCCGCTTCATTAATCATTGGGTTATCGCACTTGGGGCCCAGGCGGTCATTCCCGGCCAGAACGGGGGGGAACGAATCGCAGGGCCGGTTGACTTCGACTCTTAACGTGACACATGAACCGGAATCTGGCCGAAAAACTACCCCTGTACAACATCTTACGGCGATTCGCAGGAATCCGCCCAGAGAAGGCTTGCACTAGGGAAACAGGTTTTGTTAACCAATACCCGGTAGCGTGCCGAATCGAATTGTCCCAAGGCGTGAACTGGGGCCGCCATGGCGGCGTGCCGACCTTGAGCCCGGAGCGGCGAGGAAGGGGACTGGCATGCGCGTACTACTGATCGAGGACGATAGCGCTACGGCGCAGTCTATCGAGTTGATGCTCAAGTCCGAGAGCTTCAACGTGTACACCACGGACCTGGGCGAAGAGGGTGTCGACCTCGGCAAGCTGTACGACTACGACATTATCCTGCTCGATCTCAATCTGCCCGACATGTCGGGTTTCGAAGTGTTGCGCACCCTGCGGGTGTCCAAGGTCAAGACCCCCATCCTGATCCTGTCCGGGCTCGCCGGTACCGAGGACAAGGTCAAGGGTCTCGGCTTCGGTGCCGACGATTACATGACCAAGCCGTTTCACAAGGACGAGCTGGTCGCCCGCATCCACGCCATCGTGCGCCGGTCCAAAGGTCACGCCCAGTCGGTCATCCAGACCGGAGATCTGGTGGTCAATCTGGACACCAAGACCGTCGAGGTGAGCGCGCAGCGCGTGCATCTCACCGGCAAGGAATACCAGATGCTCGAGCTCCTGAGCCTGCGCAAGGGAACGACGCTGACCAAGGAGATGTTCCTCAACCATCTCTATGGCGGCATGGACGAGCCGGAGCTGAAGATCATCGACGTCTTCATCTGCAAACTGCGCAAGAAGCTCGCCAACGCTTCGAGCGGAAAGAACTACATCGAGACGGTGTGGGGCCGCGGCTACGTGCTGCGCGAGCCCGTCGACGACGAGGCGCGAATTCCCGCCTGATCGGCGATCGAGCGGTCGCCGCCAAGACGCCCGAATCGCCGCCCCGCGGCGCGGCTCGGCCTTGGTCCGCAAAGGGGTCCCCGGGCCGGGACGATCGCGCATACCCGCACTGCAACCACGCGTGCGCCGGCTCGCGCCAGGCCGCCCGCGGCTTCCCGACCCGTGCCCGAGACGATCAAGGCATTTCCCGGAACAGGCCTGCCGCGGACTCGATCCGGGGTTGGACACCGGTTTTCCATAGACTTGCCAGTGCTACGTGGCGCATGTCCTTGATCGGCGAACCGGGTCCACTTCGCCGGGACATGATCCTTTGCTGGCGCATGTCCTTGATCGGCGAACCGGGTCCACTTCGCCGGGACATGATCCTTTGCTGGCGCATGTCCTTGATCGGCGAACCGGGTCCACTTCGCCGGGA
>JBEKZK010000330.1:0-5509 GCA_049509935.1 Xanthobacteraceae bacterium
ATCATCGAGAGCCCGATCATCTCCAACTTCAAGGAGGGGCTCTCGGTGCTCGAGTACTTCAACTCGACGCACGGCGCCCGCAAGGGGCTGGCCGACACCGCGCTGAAGACGGCGAACTCCGGCTATCTCACCCGCCGGCTGGTCGACGTGGCGCAGGACTGCATCATCACCACCGAGGACTGCAAGACCAAGGGCGGCATCAAGGTTCGGGCGATCATCGACGCCGGCCAGGTCGTGGCCTCGCTCGGCGTGCGCATCCTCGGCCGCACCACGGCCGAGGAGATCCGTGATCCGTCGACCAACGCCGTCATCGTCAAGCGCGGCGTGCTGATCGAGGAGGCCCAGGTCGAGCAGATCATGAACGCCGGAGTCCAGGAGGTGCGCATCCGCTCGGTGCTCACCTGCGAGACCACCAGCGGCGTGTGCGGCAAGTGCTACGGGCGCGATCTCGCCCGCGGGACCCCGGTCAACATGGGGGAGGCGGTCGGCGTCATCGCGGCGCAGTCGATCGGCGAGCCGGGCACCCAGCTCACCATGCGCACGTTCCACATCGGCGGCGCCGCCCAGATCTCGGAGACGTCGTTCATCGACTCCAACTACGACGGCACGATCAGGATCAAGAACAAGAACATGGTGCGCAACTCCGACGGCGAGACCGTCGCCATGGTGCGCAACATGGCGATCGTAGTGGTCGATCAGGACGGCACCGAGCGCGCCGCGCATCGGATTCCCTACGGCGCCCGCATGCGGGTCGCCGAGGGCGACAAGATCAAGCGCGGCCAGCGCATCGCCGAGTGGGATCCCTATACCCGCCCGATCCTCACCGAGGTCGAGGGCACGATCGGATACGAGGATCTGGTCGAAGGGCAGTCGATCTCGGAAACGCTCGACGAATCGACCGGCATCGCCAAGCGCGTGGTGATCGACTGGCGCACCTCCGGCCGCGGCCAGGATCTGCGCCCGGCGATCGTGGTCAAGGGCAAGGACGGCAAGATCCTGAAGGTCGCCCGCGGCGGCGAC
Organism: Xanthobacteraceae bacterium; assembly: GCA_049509935.1. Classification (GTDB taxonomy): domain Bacteria; phylum Pseudomonadota; class Alphaproteobacteria; order Rhizobiales; family Xanthobacteraceae; genus AP-16. Next base: position 1,021 of record JBEKZK010000330.1, read on the forward strand.
GCGCGCTACCAGCTCGCGGTCGAAGCCATCATCTCGGTCGATCCCGGCGGCAAGGTGCAGGCCGGCGACGTCGTCGCCCGCATTTCGACCGAGAGCGCCAAGACCCGCGACATCACCGGCGGCCTGCCGCGCGTCGCCGAGCTGTTCGAGGCCCGCCGGCCGAAGGAGGCCGCGATCATCGCCGAGATCTCCGGCACGGTCCGCTTCGGCCGTGACTACAAGAACAAGCGCCGGCTCACCATCGAGCCGAGCGAGAAGGGCGTCGAGGCGGTCGAGTACCTGATCCCGAAGGGCAAGCACATCCACCTTCAGGACAACGACGTGGTCGAGAAGGGCGACAACATCGTCGAGGGCAACCCGGCGCCCCACGACATCCTGGCGATCAAGGGGGTGGAGGAGCTCGCCGCCTACCTGGTCAACGAGATCCAGGAGGTCTACCGGCTGCAGGGCGTCGCCATCAACGACAAGCATATCGAGGTGATCGTCCGCCAGATGCTGCAGAAGGTGGAGATCGACGACGCCGGCGAGACCGAGCTGATCCAGGGCGAGCAGATCGATCGCATCGAGCTCGACGAGGTCAATGCCAAGGCCAAGGAGGAGGGCAAGAAGGCTGCCCGCGGCCATCCGGTGCTGCTCGGCATCACCAAGGCCTCGCTGCAGACCCGCTCGTTCATCTCCGCCGCCTCGTTCCAGGAGACCACGCGGGTGCTCACCGAAGCCGCCGTCAACGGCAAGGTGGATACCCTCGACGGCCTGAAGGAGAACGTGATCGTCGGCCGCCTCATCCCGGCCGGCACCGGCGCCATGATGAACGGCCTGCGCGAGGTTGCGGTCAAGCGCGACGCCCTGATCCTCGAGGAGCGCGAGCGCGAGGCCGCCGCCAAGTCGGCGGAGGCCGCCGAAAAGGTCGAGCCGGCACAATTGCCGGCCGCCGAGTAGCCGCCGAAGCCGCGCCGCGCAGCATCGTTCCCTCTCCCCACCCGAACCCGGGTGTTCCCGGGTTCGGGCAGTCACAATTCGCGCAAAGTCGGAAACATCCGACTTTGCGTGGGGAGAGGGACAGGGTTAGGGACAGGGTGAGGGGCTCGGAGGCATGGAACGATGCTCTGGCCCTTGTGAGCGCGGGGTGATGGAGCCTAACGGGCGGTACCCCCTCACCCCAGCCCTCTCCCCGACGGGGAGAGGGAGCTCGGCCGAGTCGGCGGCAATCGTCCCGGTAACCCCAAAGGGGCACGCGCCGGAATAGGCGTTTCCCCGGCTGTGCGGCCTTGACTTGACGTTTCGCGGCCGATACATAACGGCCACTTTCACGGCAGGTGGTGAGCTTCCCCGTCGGCACGGCGCGTCCAGCGCCTCGACCAAAGAAGCTCAGACACTGCTTCTGGCAGCTCTTTTGTCAGATCTCTGGTTTGCATGACCGCGTCGCCCGCCGCGTCGTGGTCCTCTGTCAACGGATGAGCGCCGTCCCGCGTCGTGCGGATGGCGCGCTTGCGTATTGCATGCGGGTTTTCCGCCCGCCCGCGACGGGGCTTCGGCCCTTCGAGAACAGTCCAAGGCTGAAACAGGTAAAGGCCAACGATGCCGACGATCAACCAGCTGATCCGCAAACCGCGGTCGCCGCTGAAGAGCCGCAACAAGGTGCCGGCGCTGCAGGCCTCGCCGCAGAAGCGCGGGGTGTGCACGCGCGTCTACACGACCACGCCGAAGAAGCCGAACTCCGCGCTGCGCAAGGTCGCAAAGGTGAGGCTGACCAACGGGTTCGAGGTGATCGGCTACATCCCGGGCGAAGGCCATAACCTGCAGGAGCACTCGGTCGTCATGATCCGCGGCGGCCGCGTCAAGGACCTGCCGGGCGTGCGCTACCACATCCTGCGCGGCGTGCTCGATACCCAAGGGGTGAAGAACCGCAAGCAGCGGCGGTCGAAGTACGGAGCGAAGCGGCCGAAGTGATGCTCCCCGCTCCACCGACTTGAAGGTCGGCAGCGGGCGGCGGAAGAGCCAGGACCGATAGCGCAGATCGCCAAGACCACGAAGCCCGACAGCCAGAACCGATAGCCCAAGACCAGGACGAAGCCGATGTCTCGCCGTCACAGCGCGGAAAAACGCGAAATCATGCCGGACCCGAAGTTCGGGAACGTCGTGGTCACCAAGTTCATGAACTCGATCATGTACGCCGGCAAGAAATCGGTCGCCGAGATGATCGTCTACGACGCCTTCGACATCATCGAGGGCAAGACCAAGCAGAATCCGATCGGAGTGTTCGAGCAGGCGCTCGACAACGTGATGCCCTCGATCGAGGTGCGCTCGCGCCGGGTCGGCGGCGCCACCTACCAGGTGCCGGTCGAGGTGCGGACCTCGCGGCGCCAGGCGCTCGGCATCCGCTGGATCATCACGGCGGCGCGCGACCGCAACGAGAAGACCATGACGGAGCGGCTCTCCGCGGAGCTGCTCGACGCATCGAACAACCGGGGGAACGCCGTCAAGAAGCGCGAGGACACGCATCGAATGGCCGAAGCCAACCGCGCGTTCTCGCATTACCGCTGGTGACCGGCGGAACGAGTTAACGAGGAATTCCCCATGCCCCGCAGCCACCCCATCGAGGACTATCGCAATTTCGGCATCATGGCGCACATCGATGCCGGGAAGACGACGACCACCGAGCGGGTCCTCTACTACAGCGGCAAGAGCCACAAGATGGGAGAGGTGCACGAAGGCGCCGCGACCATGGACTGGATGGAGCAGGAGCAGGAGCGCGGCATCACCATAACGTCGGCCGCGACCACGTGCTTCTGGAACGACAAGCGGCTCAACATCATCGACACGCCCGGCCACGTCGACTTCACCATCGAGGTCGAGCGATCCCTGCGCGTGCTCGACGGCTGCGTCTGCGTGCTCGACGGCAACCAGGGCGTCGAGCCGCAGACCGAGACCGTGTGGCGTCAGGCCGACAAGTACAACGTGCCGCGCGTCGTCTTCGTCAACAAGATGGACAAGGTCGGCGCCGACTTCTTCAGTTGCGTCGAGGACCTGGTCAAGCGCGTCGCCGCCAACCCGGTGTGCATCCAGCTGCCGATCGGCTCGGAGAGCGCCTTCAAGGGCGTCATCGACCTCGTCCGCATGAAGGCCGTGGTATGGGACGATGAGGCGCTCGGCGCCAAGTATCACGACGAGGACATTCCGGCCGACCTCAAGGACCAGGCGGTCGAGTATCGCTTCAAGCTGGTCGAGGCCGCGGTCGAGTTCGACGACGACGTGATGGCGGCCTATCTCGACGGCACCGAGCCCGACGAGCCGACGCTGAAGCGGCTCATCCGCTTCGCCGTGGTCAACCGCAAGTTCGTGCCGGTGCTGTGCGGCTCGGCGTTCAAGAACAAGGGCGTGCAGCCGCTGCTCGACGCCGTCGTCGACTTCCTGCCGTCGCCGCTCGACCGCGGCGCCATCAAGGGCGTCGACCTGCGCGGCAACGAGGTCGAGCGCAAGCCCTCCGACAGCGAGCCGATGGCGCTGATCGCCTTCAAGATCATGGATGATCCGTTCGTCGGCACCATCACGTTCTGCCGCATCTATTCGGGCAAGCTCGAGAGCGGCACCGGCGTCATGAACTCGACCAAGGAGCGCAAGGAGCGGGTCGGGCGCATGCTGCTGATGCATGCCAACAATCGCGAGGACATCAAGGAGGCCTTTGCCGGCGACATCGTGGCGCTCGCCGGCTTGAAGGAGGTGCGCACCGGCGACACGCTGTGCGATTCCCACCAGCCGGTGATCCTGGAAAAGATGGAGTTCCCCGATCCGGTCATCGAGATCGCGATCGAGCCGAAGTCGAAGGCCGACCAGGAGAAGCTCGGCGTGGCGCTCGCCAAGCTCGCCGCCGAGGACCCCTCGTTCCGGGTCTCGACCGATCAGGAGTCGGGCCAGACCATCCTCAAGGGGATGGGCGAATTGCACCTCGACATCAAGGTCGACATCCTCAAGCGCACCTACAAGGTCGAGGCCAACATCGGCGCGCCCCAGGTCGCCTACCGGGAAAAGATCACCCGCGCCTCGACCGTCGACTACACGCACAAGAAGCAGACCGGCGGCTCCGGCCAGTACGCCAAGATCAAGATCGTGGCCGAGCCCACCGCGCCGGGCAGCAGCTTCGAGTTCATCAACAAGGTGGTCGGCGGCTCGGTGCCCAAGGAATACATCCCGGGCGTCGAGAAGGGGCTGGAATCGGTGCTCGGTGCCGGCGTGCTCGCCGGCTTCCCGGTGGTCGACCTCAAGGTCACGCTGATCGACGGCGACTATCACGACGTCGATTCGTCGGCGCTCGCCTTCGAGATCGCCGCCCGCGCGGCGCTGCGCGAAGCCCTGCAGAAGAGCCACTCGGTGCTGCTCGAGCCGATCATGAAGGTCGAGGTGGTGACGCCCGAGGACTATACCGGCGGCGTCATCGGCGACCTCAACTCGCGACGTGGCCAGATCCAGGGCCAGGACATGCGCGGCAACG
>JBEKZK010000331.1:0-5508 GCA_049509935.1 Xanthobacteraceae bacterium
CCGCGCGAGGCGGCACGGCCCGGCGCGCCAAAACTGTTCGACGACGTGCCCGACAACGTGGCGCTCGACTATCACTATGGCGACAGCGCCAAGGTGGCGGCGGCGTTCGCTGCGGCCGCCCACGTGACGCGGCTCGAGATGGTGAACAGCCGCGTCGTGGTCAGCGCCATGGAGCCGCGCGCCGCGATCGGCGTGCACGACGCCGAGCGCGACCACTGGACGCTGCATGTCGGCTGCCAGGGCGTGTTCGGCCTGCGCGGCCAGCTCGCCGACATCCTCGGCGTGCCGCCGCAGCAGGCGAGGGTGCTCACCGGCCATGTCGGCGGCTCGTTCGGCATGAAGGCCTCGGTCTATCCCGAGTACGTCTGCATCCTGCACGCCGCCCGCCTGCTCAGGCGGCCGGTCAAATGGACCGCCGACCGCGCCGAGAGCTTCGTCGCCGACAGCCACGGCCGCGACCACGACTTCGTCGGCGAGCTCGCGCTCGACGCCGAGGGACGGTTCCTCGCGCTGCGGATGACCGGCTTCGGCAACATGGGCGGCTATCTGGGCACCGTGGCGCCGGTGATGTCGACGCTCAACATCGTCAAGAACGCGATGGGCGTCTACCGCACGCCGCTGATCGAGGTGTCGACCAGATGCGTGCTCACCAACACCACGATGGTGAGCGCCTATCGCGGCGCCGGCCGGCCCGAGGGCAACTATTACATGGAGCGCCTGATCGACGCGGCCGCCGCCGAGATGGGCATCGACCGCCTGACGATGCGCCGGCGCAACCACGTCACGGCAGGCGACATGCCGTATGCGGCGGCCTCCGGCATGACCTACGACAGCGGCGACTTTCCGGCGGTGTTCGAGAAGGCCGTCGCGCTCGCCGACGTGGCCGGCTTCGCACAGCGCAAGCGCGACAGCGCGGCGCGCGGCCGGCTGCGCGGCCTCGGGATCGGCAGCTATCTCGAGGTGACGGCGCCGCCCAACAAGGAGATGGGCGGGATCCGCTTCGACGCCGACGGCGGCGTCACCCTGATCACCGGCACCCTCGACTACGGCCAGGGCCATGCGGCGCCGTTCGCGCAGGTGCTCGGCGAGCGGCTCGGCATCCCGTTCGACCGCATCCGGCTGCACCAGGGCGACAGCGACGAGCTCGTCTTCGGCGCCGGCACCGGCGGCTCGCGGTCGATGATGACGAGCGGCGCCGCGATCGTCGAGGCCGCCGAAAAAGTGATCGAGCAGGGCCGCAGTCTCGCCGGCGTCGCCCTCGAGGCCGCCGCCGCCGATATCGAGTTCCGCAGCGGACGCTTCGTCATCGCCGGCACCGACCGGGCGATCGGCGTCCTCGAGCTGGCGCAGAAGATCCACCGCGGCCTGGCGCTGCCGGCCGACGGTCCGCAGAGCCTCGACGTGAGCCTGGTCAGCCAGACCATCCCGTCGGCGTTTCCCAACGGTTGCCACGTCGCCGAGGTCGAGATCGACCCGGAGACCGGGGTGGTCGAGGTGGTCGATTACATCTCGGTCAACGACTTCGGCACCATCATCAATCCGCTGCTCGTCGAGGGCCAGATCCACGGCGGCGTCACCCAGGGGCTCGGCCAGGTGCTGATGGAGGTCACCGCCTACGACGCGGACGGCCAGCTGCTGACCGGCTCGTACATGGACTACGCGATGCCGCGCGCCGGCGACACGCCATTCTTCCGGTTCGTCAGCCATCCGGTGCCGGCGACCACCAACCCGCTGGGCGTCAAGGGCTGCGGCGAAGCCGGCTGCGCCGGGGCGCTCACCTCGCTGATGAACGCGATCTGCGATGCGCTGGCGGACCACGGGATCCGGCACATCGACATGCCGGCAACGCCGCAGCGCGTGTGGCAGGCGATCGAGGCGGCGAAGAGCAAACAGGCAGGGTGAAGTTTGCGCCAACTATCCCGTCACCATGCGCAGAAGGACGCGGTCGCGGCGGACGAAATGGTGGAACAGCGCGGCCGCGATATGGGCGCACAGCAGCGCGATGATGAGGAAGCCGATCCAGTCGTGGGCGGCGAGCACCAGCTTGGAGAACGCGCTGTCCTTCGGCCAGATCGGCGGCAGCACGAAGGTCCAGAACACCTTGATGGGCGCGCCGTAGGCCGAGATGCCGATCCAGCCGACGACCGGCTGGACCACCAGCAGCAGATAGAGCAGCCAGTGCACGGCCTCGGCGCCCAGCCGCTGCAGCGCCGGGATCTCGGGCGGCAGCGGCAGCGGCGGATGGCCGAGCCGCCAGACGATGCGCAGCACGATGATCGGCATCAGGACGGTGCCGATGGTCTCGTGGACGTTGTAGAGGAAGTCCTGCAGCGGCCCGCCGTCGAGCTCCGCCATCACGAGGCCGACCGGAATCGTCGACAGCACCAGCGCCGCCGTGATCCAGTGCAGCGCCCGCGCCACCGGCGTGTACGCAGGCTGACCAGGGTCGAGCATGACTTCCGATACCCCATTTCCGCTCCACCGTCGACAGCCCCTACGGCACGATGTTGCTGTGCTCCCCCTCGTCGACGCTGTCGCCGAGCGCCGCGACCAGATGATCGAGCCGGTGGCCGGCGCGCGTCGCCTTGGCGGTCAGGTAGCGGCGGTTGTCGGCGTTGATCGGGGTCTGCAGCGGCATGCGGGCGTGCACGTCGATCCCGCCCTCCGCGAGACCCTCGAGCTTGGCCGGATTGTTGGTGAGCAGCCGCACCCGGGTGCAGCCGAGCATCTCCAGCATGCGCACCGCGACGCTGTATTCGCGCTCGTCGTCGTCGTAGCCGAGCGTCGTGTTGGCGTCGACGGTGTCGAGGCCGGCGTCCTGCAGCTGATAGGCGCGCATCTTGTTGGCGAGGCCGAGCCCGCGGCCTTCCTGCTCCAGGTAGAGAATGACGCCGCCGCCGGCGGCGTCCAGCCGCGCCAGCGCCAGCCGGAGCTGATCGCCGCAGTCGCACCGGCGCGAGCCGAACACGTCACCGGTCAGGCAGGCCGAGTGCAGCCGCACCGGCACGGCCTTGGAAAAATCCGGCTCGCCGACGATCACGGCGACCGAGCCGCCGCCGATGGCGTCGCGGAACACCACGAAGCGCGCCGCGATGCCGCCCTGCAACGGCACCTGGGCCTGTCCGGCGATGCTCAGCGATTGCACGACGCTGCGGCGGAACTGCGCAACCGCGGCGGAACGGACCGCGATCAGCGGCGGATCGAGGGCGGCAGGCGCGCCGGCACCAGCCTCGACCGCGAGCAGGGCCGGCAGCAGCTGCGCCAGCTTGGCGAGTTCGATCGCGGCCGACGCCGAGGTCGCCGCAGCCGCCGGAACCGCATCGACGGCGCGCTCGATGTCGACGTCGGCGGCGAGCGAGAAGATCGTGTCGACGTCATCGCCGGCGGTCAGCGCCAGCGACATCGGCCCGTCGGCATCGACGCCGAGCGCCCGCGCGCGCCGCGCCGTGACGATGAGCCGTGGTCGCGTCGGCGCGCACAGCGTGCGGAACGCGGCGAGCCGTGCCGCTTCGATCCCGTCGACCGGCATGGCCAGGAGAGTCTGGCCGCCGTCGCAGAACAGCACCGGGCGCCCGCCGCGGAACTCCGCCAGGCCCCGCTCAACCTCCACTTGACCGGTTGCTCCGAACAAACCAGCCACCACGTCCGCGTGTCCGTTTTTCATTTACATGGTTCCTGGTGTTCCGCGGTGGCTTTTATGACAGGATCAACACCTGAAACCAAGCGGCTATTCCGTGTCATAAGCCGCCCCCGCCCCATAGGTTCCATGGCCGTTTTCGGTGACAAATCAAAGGCGCCCCGGGGCCCTGGCGGCGCCGCCCCAGTGTCAACCGACGCGTGTCCCGACGACGCCTGGGAGGTGTTCCCGGCGGCGTTCCGGGCCATGACGGCACCGCTGCTGCCGCCCTGGCGCGACATGTTCGCACCGCTGCGGGCCGGCGCCGTCGACGACCTGGTGGTGATCGGCCAGATCGGCCAGTCGCTCGATGGGCGCATCGCGACACCCAGCGGCCATTCGCACTACATCAACGGCCTGGAGGGTCGCGCGCACCTGCATCGGCTGCGCGCGCTGGTCGATGCCGTGGTGGTCGGCGTCGGCACGGCGCTGGCCGATGATCCGCAATTGACCGTGCGCCTCGTTGCCGGCCCGCACCCGGCGCGCGTCGTGCTCGACCCCAACGGCCGGCTTCCGGCGGCCGCCAGGATGCTGGCGGCCGACGGCGCGCGGCGGATCGTGGTGACCACCACGGCTGCCGCCGCGCGGCGGCCGCCCGGCATCGAGGTCATCGCCATCCCGACGGTGGAGGGACGCTTCGCGCCGGATCGGATCCTCGATGCGCTGGCGGCGCGCGGGCTGCGCCGCATCCTGATCGAGGGGGGAGCCCATACGGTATCGGGCTTCCTGTCGGCAGGCTGCCTCGACCGGCTGCATGTCCTGATGGCGCCGATCATTCTCGGCTCCGGCCGGCCGGGGCTGGCGCTCGCGCCGATCGAGCGGGTCGACGAGGCGCTGCGTCCGCCGGTCACCACCTATGCGCTGGGCGACGACATGCTGTTCGACTGCGATCTGTCGGCTCAGCGGGTGCCGATCGGCCGCGCGAAAACGTCGACGTGACCCAGCCGAATGGTCGAGCGGCCAGCGTCGGCGAGATCGCGGCGCCGCTCGAGCCAGTCGGCGATATCGGCGGAGCGCAGATCGCCGACCTCATCCGCCGCAATCGCCCATCCACCGATCACCGCCAGCTGGATGGCGAGGTCCTGCGGCGCGAGCTGCCAGTCGGACCGCCCCTGGACGACGGCGTAGCCGGCGCGGCGGAAGTGCTGGATCGCGGCCGCGGCGGCGCCCGGACCGAGCGCCGGCCCGAACCCCTTGTCGCGGCGCTGGTGCCGGTTGACGGCGGAAACGATCTTGCGGTCGAGCGGGTCCGACGGAGCGAGCACCGCCCGCCCGTCGTAGATCAGCGCCGCATAGACCGGCAGGCGCCGCACCGCCGCCTCGACCACCAGCCGCTCCAGCCACTCCTGCGACACGAGATCGAGCAGCGCCGAGGTGGCCACCAGGTCGATCGGACCATCGAGCGCGGCCTCGAGATCGAGCGCGAGGTCGACCGGCGTCGCCCGCACGGTGTTGCGGCTCGGGCGGGCCAGCAGGGCGGCGCGTCCGAGCAGGCCGAGATCGTTGTCGACCAGGCGCCAGTCCTGGCGCGGCGCCAGCCGCGACGCGATCGCCCGGAAGGTCGAGCCGGTGCCGCAGGCGAGATCGACGACGCCGATCGAGTGACGCCCGGCGACATGGGCGGCAACCGCATCGAGCACGTCGGCATTGCGCGCCCGCAGATCATACGGCTCGCGCAGCTCGAGCCACTCGGCCGAGAAGCCGCTCATGTGGCGGCCTCGATGGCGCGGGCGAACAGCGCGGCGGAGCCGTGCCATGTCGGCAAGCGTGGCGCCGCGGCGCGGGCACCGGCCGCAAGCCGCCGTCGTTCCGCGGTGTCCACGATCAGCCGC
>JBEKZK010000332.1:0-5499 GCA_049509935.1 Xanthobacteraceae bacterium
GGTCCTCGAACCCGAGGCGTTTGGCGATCGCGGCGAGGCGGTGGCAGCCGGCCCAGCACATGGCGGTCGAATGAGTATGCACGCGCTGGCGGCCGCGATACTCCCAGATGCCGGCGTCGGGTTCGAGCGCCAGCCGGGCCGCCTTGTGGCCGAGCGATTCCAGCAGCCGGAACAGCGGCTCGTCGCCCGGCCGCGGCAGTCGCCGATCGAAGAACATCGGCATCGCCGCCAGGATGAGGCTGCCATAGGTGTCGTGCTGCGCCTGCTCGGCAGCCTGATTGCCGATGCGCACCGGACCGTCCCGCCGATAGCCGTCGAGGTGCGGCGCAATGACCTCGTCCATCGGGTCGGTCGGTACGATCGGGTAGACCGGCCGCAGCACGTCGTCGGTGTTCGCCGCGATCCCCAGCACGAAGGAGATGAAGTCCTCCATCGTCTGGGTGGCGCTGATGCGGTTGAGCGCCTTGACGACGAAATAGGCGTCGCGCAACCAGCAATAACGGTAGTCCCAGGTGCGGCTGGAGCCGGGCGCCTCCGGAATGGAGGTGGTATGGGCCGCGATGATCCCGCCGGTCTCCTCGAAATTGCTGAGCTTGAGCGTGATCGCCGCGCGAATCACCGCCTCCTGCCAATCGTAGGAGATCGACAGGCCGCGCACCCAGTCGGTCCAGTAGTCGCGGGTGCGGTCGGCGAACTCGCGGCAGGTTGCCGCGATGTCTCCGGGAAACTGCTCGTCCGGCCCGAGCACCAGATGAACCGGCCGAGTCAGCACGAACGGCGCCTCGCGCTCGATGTAGGACAGCGGCGCGTCGGTGGTCAGTCGGATCGTCGCGGCGTCGTCCAGATAGCGGATGTGATTGCTGCCGATCGAGTGCCGTTCCACCGGCCGGCCGTAATCGTGGGTGGGGCGCAGCCGGATGGTGATGCGCGGAAGCCCGGCCACCGGCTCGATGATGCGGATGAGCTGAGGCGGGCGAAAAATCCGCCCGAGCTGTTTGAACCGCGGGGCAAAATCGGTGATGCGGACCGCGCCCGAGTGATGATCGGTGAGCACCGTCGATACGATCGCGGTGTTGCGCAGGTATTCGGATTGCAGATCGACCATGCCGTCGAGCACGACGTCGGAAAAGCCCTTCTCCTCGTCGCCGGCGAGCAGCCGGCAGAAGATCGGATTGCTGTCGAAGCGCGGAAAGCACCACCACACCAGGCGGGCCGAGGGATCGACCAGCGCGGCGGTGCGGCCATTGCCGATGACGGCGAGATCGAGCCCGTGATCGGTCATCATTCATCCAATCCATCGCCATCGGCGATGCGCTGGAGCCAGCGACGGACGTCGCTCGGATCGTTGAATCCATTGGTCACGCCGGGAACCTCGCGGCCGACCGAGATCGGCACGCCGCGGAATTCCGGCATGGCGGCAAACCCGGTCTCGTCGGTGGTGTCGTCGCCGACGAAGATGGGACGGCGGCCGATGAAGTTCGGGCAGGTCATCAGCTCGCGTAGCGCCGTACCTTTGTCGAAGCCCGTTACCTTGACCTCGACCACCGACTTGCCGGGCAGCACCTCGATCGATCCCGGCGGAAGGTCGCGGCGGATCGCCTCAACGGCTTCCTTGATCATGGCCTCCTGGGCGGGCGCCTGGCGATAGTGCAGCGCCATGGCGTAGCCCTTGTCCTCGACCAGGATCGCCGAATCGGCCTTGGCGATCGCCGCGATCCGGCGCTTGAGCGCATCGTCGAGCGATGCAGTGAGTCGCCGCACGTCGGCGCCGACCGACGGGCGCATCTCGGCGCCGTGACCGCCGATCGCCGGCAGCAGCAGCGGAGCAAAGATACGATCGATGCTGTCGATCGGCCGTCCGCTGACCAGTGCGACGGCGCCCCCGGTCCGCTCGAGCAGGCGCCCCAGGGTCCGGCGCAGCGACACGGGGGCGTGCACCTGGTCGGGCGTCGGCGCGATATCGACGATCGTCCCGTCGACATCGAGCAGGATCGCGAAGTCGAGGAAGTTCATCGGCAGGGGCGGAATCGTGCTCGCCATGATGGGGAATCGATCCAGAGTGGGACGTGTCATCGGCTCGCTGGTTTTGAGAGTTCGTTCATCCCGGCGACCGATGCGCGCTGATCGCAGGCCGGTTGAGTCGCAGGAGTGGCAGCCCCGGCGCGCGCCGTCAATCGATCATAGCGAGGGCTGCGCCAGCGCTTCGCGGCAATTGCGCGCCGGCTTCATTCGGGCCGGTGGCGCACCGAGATCGCGGGCAGGCCGTGCCGCATCGTCAGCCCGCCACGTCGGCTCCGGATGGTCGCATGTGGGCGGAATTGTGATGGCGCATCGGGCAACCGCCGCCACCGATCCGACGCGGCGACGGCGCGCTTGTGTCATCATTGTGATCGGAAGCGACGGACACGGCGCACCGCACGGCACCGTCCGGGTTGGCCGATCCCGCAGGCCGCGGCGGCGCGCGCCCTTGCCGGCCATGTGGGGAACGACAGCGCGGCTGCGGCTGCAAGTCCGCGGTTCCGCGGGGCTATTCGCCAGACGTCCCGGCGCCGCGCCACCTCCCCAGGGCCTCGCCGAGGACCGTGGTGGTCTGCATCGCGGAGTGGCCGACGCGGGCGAGAACGTTGAGCTCTCCGCGGACGCGCCGGGCATCGGCGTCCACCTGATCGCGCAGCATCTGCAGTGCTGCGATCAGACCGTCGATCTCCTCGACCGACCCGTCGACGAGCCCATCGACCACGGCACTGACGTGCAGGCCGACCATCTCGGCATCGGGATCGCACGGCGGCTGCACGCTCGGTCCGTCCTCGTGAGGGGCGAGCCGGTCGATCGCGTCCACAGGCTCGCCCGAAGCGGATCCCACGGGCGTCCCGGTGCGCGGGACATTCTTCTGTGTCGACTCGGCGATGGTGCTCATGCCGGAATCCTCTCGCAAGTGAAACGCCGACCCAGCCGACGCTGCTCTCCTGTCTAGACCGTATCTCTAGACCGTATCGGTGGCCTGTCTAGACCGTCTCGATGGTTCCAATCGGACGGAAACATGGCTTTCCGCCCCTGCCGCGAACACCGATCGGCCATCGTTAACTCCAGCCCGTGGAACTAAAGTGGCACGCCGGCGTTCGATCTTCGGTCGGATCGGAGAATTCCAGTCATGAGCCTCATTGTCGTCTCGAATCGCGTGTGCCTGCCCAAGGCCGACGAGCCGATGACCGGCGGGCTCGCCGCGGCACTGTTGCCGGCGGTATCGGAATCGGGTGCGACCTGGGTCGGTTCGAGCGGGAGGTTGTGCGAGCGGACCGACGGACAATCCCTCGTCCACGTGCAGTCGCTGGGTACCGGCGCGGTCGCGCAGGTCGACCTGCCGGCCGCGCACTATCGCGGCTTCTATGAAGGCTTTGCCAATTCGTGCCTGTGGCCGGTGCTGCATTCCCGTACCGATCTCATCCGCGCATCGGTTGCCGACTACGCGTCCTATCGCGAGGTCAACACCTTCATGGCGCGCGCGCTCATGCGTTTCGACAAGCCGGACGCGACGTTCTGGATCCACGACTATCATTTCCTGCCGCTCGCCAAGGAGCTGCGCCGCCTGGGGGTGACCCGGCCGATCGGGTTCTTCCTGCATACGCCGTTTCCAAGCCGCACCGTGGCGGCCGGGCTGCCGTACCATCAAGAGCTGATGCGGGCGATGCTCAGCTATGACCTGATCGGATTTCAGACCGACACGGACGTTGCCAATTTCGCCGACTACCTGCGCCACGAGCTGGGGCTGTCGGTGGTGGACTGCGTGGTGCGCTCACCACATGGGACGACCACGCTGGCGAGCTTCCCGATCGGCATCGACGTCGCGGCCTTCGCCGAGCGTGCTGCGAAGTCGGTGACCCGCGCCGAGGTGACGCGGCTGCGCACCAGCATGCAGGGCGCCAAGCTGGTGATCGGCGTCGACCGTGTCGACTACTCGAAGGGGCTGGTCAACCGGTTGATGGCGTTCGACCGCCTGCTGGATGCCGAGCCGCAGCTCAAGCGCACGGTGTCGCTGCTGCAGATCGCGGTACCGTCGCGCGGTCAGATCGACACCTACCGGCGCCTGCAACGCGACCTCTCGTCGCTCGTCAGCGAGATCAACGGCCGTCATGGCGAGGTCGACTGGGTGCCGATCCGCTATCTCACCAAGGGCTTCGGCCAGGCGGCGCTGGCCGGCTTCTACCGGGTCGCAGGCGTTGGTCTGGTCACATCGCTCCATGACGGCATGAATCTGGTCGCCAAGGAATACGTAGCGGCGCAGGACGCCGCGAACCCCGGCGTGCTGGTGCTGTCGGAATTCGCCGGAGCCGCCAAGCAGCTCGATGCCGCGCTCCTGGTCAATCCGCACGATATCGACCGGCTCGCCCGCATGGTCGCCAGGGCGCTCGCCATGCCGATCGAGGAACGCCGCGAGCGCTGGACCGCGATGATGGCGAAGCTGGAGAATTCGCAGCTCGACGCCTGGTTCTCCGACTTCGTCGAGGCGCTGGCCGCCAGCCGCAACGTGCCGCGGGTCGCCGCGCTCGCCGACCGGACGCTGGTGCCGTTCCGCCAGCGGCGCACCGAGCTCCCCCTCGCGCAGCTGCACTGAGGACTCGGACTTCAACGGGCTCGGACTTCAGCGCGGCGCCGGCCCGGCGCCGACGATGCTGCCGAGCACATCCTCCAGCTGTTTCTGGGCAAATGGCTTCTGCAGAACCGGACGATCCTGCCAGGGTTCCTCGAGGCGGAGATCGCCGTAGCCGGTCGCGAAGACGAACGGCACGCCCCGGGCGGCCAGAGCTTCGGCGACCGCATAGCTTTTTTCGTCTCCGAGCTTGATATCGAGGATGGCAGCCCCGGCGTCGACCTTGGCGATGGCGTCGATCGCCGCCGCGACCGTCGAGGCGACGCCGACGACCATGCAGCCGATGTCGCCCAGCATGTCCTCGAGCAGCAACGCCAGCAGGCTCTCGTCCTCGACGATGAGCACTCTCAATCCGTGCAGCGGTGCCGTCGCGGTCATGCCGTGGCCATCCGCCCGATGCGCGCAATTGCCAAGATGCATCCCCCGACGCCACTCCCGGTTCCGAGCACCCCGGGAGCGCGCTTCCGCAGGGTAGCTCCGGGCGGTGCGGCAGTCTACGTGCCAACCATCGAATCCGTCGAGGCGCAACTGTCATGCCATCGTGTCATGGCCCCGTCGCGACGGGGTAATGCGCTCGCCGTCAGGAGAGCATGGTGGCGAGCGCCCTGACTTTGCTGAAAGCGCGCCACAGCGCCGGCGTCCGCTTGATGACGCGCTTGCCGCAGCGGTACGCGACCGTCACCGCCACGGCGATGCTGCCGCACAAGGTCGCGGCGGCCAGGTGGTCGAGCACCCTGACCTCAGTGTCCGACCAGTCGCGCTTGTAGGGCTCGTCGCCGATCGTGAAGTCGAACCTGCGAAAGCCGCGTTCGATCGCATGGCGAAGGAGCTCGTGCAGGTGGGCGCGGCCG
>JBEKZK010000333.1:0-5491 GCA_049509935.1 Xanthobacteraceae bacterium
ATTGATCAGACGAGATCGTGCAGGTCGCGCGCCACCGCCCGTCGGGTCGTCCGCGTCGCGACCCGCGCGCTCCACATGCCTGCGAGAAACGACAGCGACCAGCCGCGCTCCGCCGGATCGCGCAGCGCTCGCGCGGCGTGGTGCAGTCCGAGCCGGATCATCTCCCGTCGCGCCGGCATCGGACGCCCACTCGTATCGTCGACCAGCGCGGCAAGCGCCCGATAGGCCTGGCGGCCGGCCTCGAGGCCGGAGCGGCGGTCGGCGACGCGCCGCAGGTTGACGATCGCCGCCGTGGCGGTCGTCGCGGTGCGGCCGCGCGGCGCCAGATCCTCGATGAAGCGGGAAAACTCGATCCAGTCGAACCGGTCGGAGAAGCGGTGGAACGCGAGGCCGGGGACGACGGCGGTGCGGGCGCACAGCGCGTAGCCCGCCGCCAGCCGCGGGGCGAGCCGGCGGCGCGCGATCGCCGAAAGGCCGCGCGGCGGCGGCGCCGCCAGAATGGCGGCGGCGTCCCGCGCCGGCGCGGTGACGTCGAGGTCGACGATGTCGGTCGCCGTCTCCAGCAGGCCGACGAGATCCGCCGATGCGGAAAAATCCTGCTCGACGGCGCGCAGGTGATGCTCGCGGAACAGCAGTCCGGCGCGGCAGAGGATCGCCACGTCGGCGCGCCGCGCGACCGCCCGCAGTCCCTCCAGATAGAGCGCGCCCAGGCTCGCCGATCCGTGGCTGGCGGCGGGCAGCCAGACGTACTCGACCGGCGGGCGGCGGCCCGGCTGCGGCGCCTGCGCGGCGGGGCCGAACGCGTGCTGCTGCCCGCTGTCGCCGACCACCACGACGAGATCGGCCGGCCGCTCCTGCAGCGCGATCGACTCCAGGGTCAGGCGCGCGAGCGCAGCGTCCGCCTGCACGGCGACCACGTGGGCGAGGCGCAGGCTCGGCGTCATGGTGTCCTCATCGGCCGGCGGTCGCGCGCACCGGCGCGCCGGTTGCCGCCATCATCCGCTCGTAGGCGGCGGTGAACACCGCGGCGCAGCGCCGCGGCGAGGCTGTCTCCATCACCTCCTCGGCGACATCGAACGACATGGCGCGGCTGTGCCACGACATGATGACGTCGAGCATCTTGTCGGCGAGATCCGAGCCGTTGCCGTTGGCGAACAGGATGCCGCGCCGGCCGTAGTCGAGGAGCTCGGCGTTCAGGCCGTTGTCGCTGGCGATCACCACTCGACCTGCGACCAGCGCGCGGGTGATCGGCTCGGCGAAGCAATCGTCCGCATACGGGACCACGAGCGCGTCGACCGCCTCGACCAGGGCCGCCGCATCGTCGTCGGCCAGGACCGCGACCGCCTCGCACGCCGACGCGCCGCGCGCGGCGCTGCCCGGATCGGGAGCGACCGCCAGCGTGAAGCTCGACGAGCCGACCATCGACACCGCCTCGCGCAAGAAACTCCACGACGCCGGGGTGTGGTCGGGATTGAAATAGCCGAACCGCGGCCACGGCGGCGGCGGCACCGCCCCGCTGCGCGGCGTCTCATCGGGCGCGAGCGGGACCGGAATTCCCGCGACCATCGAGAACCGCGACGCCGGGAAGAACCCGAGCTCGCGATGCCGCCCGATGTCGCGGCGATTGGAGCCGATCAGCGCCGAGACGTGCCGCGAGGCGCGTCGCGCCATCATCCCGGTGAGCGAGCGCAGCGCCGGCCTGATCCGGGCGCACGGATCGAGCAGCTCGTCGGGTCCCTCGCCCACCGGCCCGCCCGCCGCCACCGCGTGCACGATCGGCACCCGGCCGGCCGCCAGCGCCGGCCACACCGGCGCCAGCTGCGGCGCGGTGCCGAGCGTCTGGATCAGGTCGGGCGCCTGCTCCCGGCACAGCGCCGCCAGGCCCGCATCCCCGACCAGCGCGCGCCACGGCGAGACGTTTGCGGCGACGATGCGGTGCGCGATGCCGGACGGAACCGGCGGCAGCGCCGGCCGTGGCGCAGCCGGCGTCCCGCCGGTCACGTCGACCACCGTCAGATCGAGCCCGTTCGCCGCCAGCGCGCCGAGAAACGCCTGCCCGCGATACGGCGAGGACCGCGCGTCGCCGTCACCGGCCGCATGGACGAGCAGGACTTTCATCGCTTCATGCTCTGGCACCGCCCGCCGGACACCCGGCAGCGCCCTACAATCGGCGGCGAATCATTGCCGATCTGTTAACCATGCCGCCGCCCCCGGCCATAGGCGCGGCGCAACACTGGTTATGTTATCAGATTCCGATACGCATAACGTTTATATCACACATTGGGCGGTTGCGGCCGAATTGATCGTGCGGGAGCCCCCTCACCCCCGCCCTCATAGGCGCTAGGATAAGATCCCAACACATATCGACGTCGTCATCGCCCGCTTCAAGCGGGCGACCCAGTAACCGCAGTGGCCGGTTGAGACATCGCGGTGGGCTATTTCGAGGGCTCTCGGCTACTGGGTCGCCCGGTCAAGCCGGGCGATGACGACGCTGAGAGCGTGGCAACTTCTTATCCTAGCGCCTATGACCCCCGCCCTCTCCCCGCTGGGGCCCCGCTTGGGAGAGGGAGTCCGGCCGAGCCGATGGAATCGCTGCGACCTCCCAATCAAGACGAATCCGTATCGTTGGTTCAGGTCGTGAAGCGAATCCAGCTCCTTCTGCCGTGGGGAGAAGGAGCGTAGGCGGCCTTCGGCCGCCGTTGTTGAAGGTGGAGAACGCCGACGCAAAGCGTCGGCTACGGCAGCGCCGGATGAGGGGTGATGGCGAATGACGGGTGGGCGGTAACCTCACCCCAACCCTCACAGGCGCCGGGCTGAGAAAATCACCGCGCTCTCGGCGTCGTCGGCCCGTATATCGTGTCGGCGCGAAGGGCTCGTCTCCCCTCGAGAGCGCGGATTACCGCAGGCGCGGAAGCTCCGTCCTGCGGGCGTTCCACAGCTGTCCGGGGTTCGCCACCTCCCAGGCCTGATGCTCGCCGGATTCCTGCATCGCCTGGCTGACGTTGCGCACCCGCGCCGGCGCGTCGTCGGCGGTCGTCCGGTCGTTGATCAGCGCATGCAGGTGGGCCTGCTCGCGCGGCCCCAGGCCGCGGAGCACCGCATCGGTGCGCCCGACGTGCAGCGTGCCGAGGAATTCATAGTCGGCATCGGTCAGGCCCGCGGCCGACGCCGGCATCACGGACAGGGTCAGGATCGCGGCCACCGTCGACATCTTCATCTTGCTGTTCCCGGGGAGCACGCGCGCCCGCGAACGCACGTCGCATGACCCAACATGAATTAGCAAGAAAAATGCCACATCCCAAATGATGTGGCGACATCTGGCCACGTCGGCGCCGACGGCGGGCGCGGGCCGCAGCTCGCTTGCCCACCCAGCCGTTGCTATTGCCGCGGCTGCTGCTTCTCTTCCTGGGCGACGCAGTCGCGAAACGTGTCGCGCTCCGCCTGGGCATAGTTCTTCGTGCCCGCGGGTTGCGGCGGATGCGCCTTTACGGCCACCTCCCGGCATTTCTTGGCGACCTCGGCGGTGATCGCCGCGGCGGGAGCTGCCGCCAGCGCCAGCCCGACAATCGTCAACGCCATGACATCCCGCATCCGGGCAGGCGTCCGAGGACGTGCCCGAGGACGCGCCGACGCTCGATCTCGCATGCAACAGCCTCCCGCACGGGGCGAGCGCGCCGGCCGCCGGGTCCGCGCGCAGGCGCGGCCGACTTCGCTGCCTGCGCGAAAAGCTAACATATCGGCCGCGCGCGATCAAAGCGCGCACGGCCCGGATTGGCCCGATGTCCTTATCCTCATCCCCGCGACGCGGCTTCCCGCAATGGCGCGGGAGACGTCCGCGGGCGGCGCGGACCGCGCTCAGCCGCCGGAAAGCCGCGAAGGCTCGCCGCCGCCGACGCCTGCCGGCCGGCGCGGCCCGGCGGCGCGGCCCAGTGCGTCCTGCAGCGCCAGCACATGGGCGGTCAGGTCCACCGCCATCCGATGCAGCCGCGCATTCTCCGCCTCGAGCTCCAAAAGCTCGCGGACACGGTCCAACCCGGTCGATTTCCGTAACGCCATGTGCAGCGATCCTCCGCTCCCTGCCGTCGCCCGGACGATTCAAGCGTGACTCGATGACCGTCTATATGAGCTGCTTCACACAACGACCCCGGATTTGACCCCGCCTCACGCATTGTTTACCCCTGATGGGGTTGAAACCCCGTCGGATCCGTGTTACTCGTCGCGGCTGCGGAGGTTCCGCGCCGGTCAGGCCGGGCTCGTTCGCCTGTAGAGTCGTGAAGACGACCCGGGAATCCACCGCGGATCATCCGCGGCTTTCTCATCACCCGGGCCGACGCGCGCGAGCGCGAAATTCCGGTTGATAAGTCGTGTGCGACGGCGCGACGCGACGGCACGTCCCGAGGTCTCGTCCCGAGGTCTCGCGACCTCTGCGAACGACGCCGGATCGTCTGCCGAAGACGATCTGTGCGTCAATATTGCAGACGAATAGTACCGGGGGCGAAGAACAGGGCCAAATATCCTGACCATCGCGACGGCACGACTTGCCCGGTCCGGATCGCGCCGGGCGCGGCGCCCGTCGTCCGGCCTCACGGCGAGAACGAGACGTCGCCGTTACTGGAGTGTTGTGCGCGACGGACCTTATTTGTTATCATTACCCAGCGTTCGTTGCGCATGACTTCGAGCGTTCACATGGGGAGGTCTCGGTGACGAGAAAGCGGCACTCGCCCGAGGAGATTGCCGGCAAGCTGCGGCAGGCCCACGAATTGACGGAAAGCGGCCGGCGCCAGGGCGAGATCGCGCGCGCGCTCGGCGTCAGCGTCATGACCTACCATCGCTGGCGCAAGGCGCGGCCCGACCTGATGAACGGCACCCATTCGGTGCTGTCCGCCCGCGCGCTGCCGGGTCCGGCACGCAGCCACGATCTCCGCGATACACACGATATCGTCCGCCTCGACGAGCTGCGCCTCGAGAACGAGCGGCTGCGCCGCCTGGTGACCAACCTGCTTCTGGAAAAGGTCAGGCTGGAGGAGATGCTGGAGAGGCGCAGCGCCGTCGGCCACAACGACAATCCGCCGCGCTGAGAGCCCGTCCCGGCCGACGCCGGGCCTCGCCGCCGAGCAGCGGACTGCAAAAAGGCGTTGACGTTCCACCCCATGTCGGGTACACATTTAGGAGTGGAGACGCCGAGGCCACCGGTCGCGGCCGGCGATACGATCGGGCCGAGCAGCTGCTGCCCCTGCATCATCAGGCAAAATGCAGGGGATCTGCAGCGGATACCGCGCCGATCCCTCCCGGCCGCTATGTCCGGTCACCCGGCGAGCCCCCGCCGAACAGCGTGCGAACGGCTTGACGCACGTTCTGCCCGACGAGGTACCCGAACTGGAGACACGTGGCACTCACCGCAACCGCGGCGATGATCGACCAGGAGCCGTAGGATCTCGCCAGTCCGATACCGGCGATGGCCATGGTCACGACCAGCATCGCCGGTACGACG
>JBEKZK010000334.1:0-5491 GCA_049509935.1 Xanthobacteraceae bacterium
GTGGTCCTTCAGGTCAAATAGAACCCCGCGGGCGCCATCACCTTCACCGTTCCGCCGCCGGCGCGTACGGTCCGGCCGGGATGTTTCCCGCCGGATACAGATGGCCGACGCCTTCCTCCGCCATCGCCGTCAGCGCAAGCCCGACCAGCGGTTCGACGTCGGAAAACGCCGGCTTGGGCATCTCGTAGCGTTGATACTCCGTCTCGAGCAACGATGTCGTTCGCATCTCGGCAGGCTGCTGGCCAATCTTGAAGCGAGTCCATTTTTTCTGGGACTTCTTGTCGACCACCAGAAGCCACTCGGTGCCGCGGTGGTCGCGGCACGACACCCGTTCGAGGCGAATGATCTCGGGCCTGTCGGCTCGGACTTCAAATCTCGCGGACAGATCGGGACCGCCCGGAGTTGTGACCGCCAGCCGGTACTCGATCCACAGATGCCACGGAATTTGCTGCAGCGTGAGCAGACGCCGGTCGGGCAGACGAGCGGCGAGCTCGTAGCACTCGTTGTCGTCGTGGGCGCGGCGCGCGTCCTCGACGGTGAGTGGATAGATCATCGATCCCCTCGATGACCCCTTGGCGAATGCCGTTTCGCCGGGCCGCTGCGGGACGTCGCTGCGCCAGGCGGTCGAATGGGCGGGCCACGGGGAGGCGACGAAGCGCGGCTCGTTCGCGTCGTCGGCGTGCTCCGGGGAAAGCTCGCCGGGGAACGAACACGGCTGCCAGAATTTCTCGATCTTCATCGCCTTCACCAGAGCGGCTTCGCGGGGCCGGAACCGTGCAACGATGTCGTCGAACGGTTGATCGACCAGATATTGCCTCTCTTCGACGTATTCGGTGAATTCGTGCACGTTGGCCTCGAGCTCGGCGCGCGCGGCTGTCGTCTTTCCGGCGAGCACCAGGGATTCCACCTCGCCCGGGTCGCCGAGCTGCAGGCTCTTCCTGGTCTCCGCGACATAATCCTCCAGGGTGACGATGCCTCCGGCCCACGGCAGGATGCTGTCGACCAGATAGTGGTAGATCATGTCCCTGAGATCGGGGTCATCGATCTGCCATCGGCCGAGCATCGGATAATAATACTCGTGCGAGTAGCCGATCACGCTGGGAACGTCGTGCAGGTAGAGCGGCCGGATAAACGCCGACACCCGGAACGTGCCGTCGCTACGCGCGCCCCAGAACAATGCGCCCCGCAGCAGGTGACGCACCGGGTGGATGAACAGCCGTCCGCCGACCAGCGCGAGATCGGGGCGCTGATCGAGGATCGGCTTGAGCAGTCGCCTGATCGCCGCCGGGCTCGCAACCGGTTGCCTGGCGGGCAGCGTCCGGCGCAACGCGTCGAGATCGCGGCGCGCCGCCGCGATGGCGTCGTCGGCGCCGCGCAGCACGCCGGCGGCGGGGTCGAACGTGGTGCCCCCGGTCAATCTTGCCAGCGCCGCCGCGGTGCAGACGGCGGCGGCGGCCTCGACGAGATCGCCGCCCCAGCGCAACGCGGCGGCGCGGTCGAACCCCGCCTCGACCCCGTCGCGCACCAGCTCGTCGATCGCCGCGCGCCCGCCTTCCAGATCGAATTCGACGCCGGTGTCCTGGCGCTCGAACCGCATCGGCAGGTGGCCGCTGTGCCGCTCCAGCGAGCCGCGCGCCGACTTGATGGTGAAGGGGAAGGCGAGGTCCCGCATCGTCTGCTGCAGATCGGCCTTGGTCGGCAGCGGGCCGGCAAAGAACAGGTAGATTTCCATCGACACGGCGCCGCTCCTCGATTGTGAGAAGAACAAAGCCTCGGCGAGTGGCGTTCCGGCACGGCGTCCTCGGGTCGGCGCGCGAGAGGCTCACGCCTGCGATCGCCAAACCACAACCTTGGTGACGCCGTTCCCGCCATCACGTGGTGGCCTGCTTCAGCTCCCGGCGGATATCCTCGAGCTCCCGGCGGGCCGCCGCGACCGCATCGTCGACGCCGTGCAGCGTGCTCTCGGCCGGATCGAACACGACGCCGCCCATCAACTTCGCAAGCGCCGCCGCGGCGCAGAGGGCTGCGGCGCACTCGGCAAGATCGGCGCCCCAGATGAACGCGGCCGAGCGGTCGAGCCTCGCGTCGACCCCGTCCGGCATCAGCTCCTCGATCTCCGAGCGGTCGCCGTCGGTATCGAGCTCGAAGCCGGTGTCCTGGCCGTCGAACGTCGCCGGCAGGAAACCGCTCTGCTGCTCGAGCGAGTCCTCCGCGGACAGGAAGGTGAGCGGGAATCCGAGCTCCTGCGCAGCCTGCTGCAGCGCGGCCTCGGTCGGCAGCGTTCCGGCAAAGAACACGTAGCGTTCCATCGACATCGGTCAGTCTCCCCAGCACGGCGTTTACCCCGCGTAAGTAGAACATAACGGGAACATGAAATCAAGGCCCGCGCGATGGTCACAAGCGGCGCCGCCGGCGACGCGCGGTCGCGCGGCGTCAGGCTTCCGTCTGGAGCGACAACGACATGGCATTTTACGGTCCGCCCAGTGCTTCACCGGCCGACAACCACGACGGCACGGTCGAGGGGCCGATCACGCAAGCCGTGATCGATCACGTGCGAGCCGAACGGCTCAGGCGAGTCGGCGCCGCAGGCTCATCCAAATAGACGATGGCCCGGGACGCGGTTCTTGGCTCGCTGATCGATCGGATCGGCGAGGATTTGCCGGATCATGTCGACGCCGACGCGGTGGCGCTGCGCTGGGCGCGCAAGCTGCAGCCTGGGCCCGTGGACGCCGCGCCGCCGCAGCGCCCCGCCGGCCCGGCGGCGATCGATTTCACCCGCTTCGGCCGGACCGCGGAGGCTTTCGACGAGACCGGGCAGACATCGCCGCCACCCGACCTGCGGCCCTTCGCGGCGCCGCGCGGCGCGCGTCCGGCCGGCGCGCCAGCAATCGATTTCACCCGCTTCGGCCGATCCCTGGCGCCAGCCGGCTCCGAGCGCCTGACCGGCGCACCGTTGATCGACCGACCGGATGAGGCCCGAGCAGCGTCTCGAGCTGCGCCGCAAGGTTGAGGCCGATGATCATCTGAGCCTCAGCGACAAGGCCTTCATTCCGAAGCTCGCATCACTTGGCGAGATCCTCTGGTGCAAGCGAGAAATCCCAGTCGCACGGGTGCGAGGTGCACGCTGACGCGGCGGCTGGCGCGGCCCTGCGGGTCCGCGCCCTTGACACGACACCGCGCACAACCGAGCCTGCCGCCCCGTCGCAACGCGCGAGGGCCCGCGATGGGTGCCAGTTCGTATTTCTATTTCACGCCGTATCAGGACGACCTCGACGCCGCCCTGCAGGCGCTGCGCGAAAAGGAGTTCGAGGCCGGCCGCTACGATCCGGCGATGCAGATGGCAGAGCCGCCGTCGTACATGTTCCTGTTCGCGTTTCCGCCCGACGACCGCGTTCCGGGACCCGGACCGCAGCACGCCTCGATCGAAGATGCGCTCGAGGCCGCAGCGGAGTCCGGCACCAGGTCGATCCTCGACATCATGTCGATTGCCCACGAGCCGGAGTACAGCGCGGCCTGCCCGCTGCCGTCCGCCGAGCTCGAGGCGCTGTTCGGGACCGACGAGCCGAGCCGCGATCTGGTGGACGAGGTCCTGGTCAAGGGACGGCGCCTGCTCGGCCGCGACCCTGATAAGCTGTTCTGGGACAGGATCGAGCGCGGACAGGGGCGCTATATCGTCGTCTACGACGGCGCCGAGCCGGACGAGATATTCTTTGCCGGCATGTCGTGGGATTGAGCATTGCGCGAGTCGCCGATGCCGACGGGCAGCCGGCGAAAGCTCTCACGCCTCGGGAAAATACTCGGGCCGTCCGCCGATCGTCTCGCAGACCCAGGCGTTGCCGTTCGAGATCACGTGCTCGCTGCCGCACTCCGGACAGGTGATGAGGCCGGAGAACTCGGCCGAGCTCGTCAGCGTCCGCTTGTCGGTCTCGATCCCGGTCTCGATGTTGCGCCCGGTCACCGGGCAGATCGTCATCAGCGTTCCCAACGGAAGCCTCCTCTGGTGCACGGATTCCCTCGGCGCTTCCCCTGGGGCACCACTCCACGACGAAATCCGGCCCGGGTCAATGCGCGCTCGGCCGCAGGCGATGGACAGAGGCGCGCGCGGCGCCGGGTGTCCACCATCCACGCCGGGCACGAGCGGCGGCCGCGCGACTTGGTCGCAGCCGGCCGGCATCGCGAGGCGGATTGATGTGCGTCAACGCACATCGCCGCGACATCGCGGACGATGGGCCATGCCTCAGGTCCATCAGCTGCCGAGAAAATGGCTGCCCGTCTCCATTGCGCCGACCGACAGCGATCTCGAAGTCTGTGTGATCGACCGCAAGGGCGTCCACGTGCTGATGTTCCCGTGCCGCAGGCAGGGAGCCGAATGGGTCGACCCGTCGACCAAGAAGCGGATCGACATCCGGCCGACGCATTGGCGCAGCTGGGCTGCGGTGTAAGCGGAAAGCAGCTGAGCTAGGCCAGAGCTAGGCCTTCTCCGCCACAAGGACGGCCGATAACCTGGCCTTCTTGCTCGTTTCCTCGGCGAGGAGGCGAACGATCATCGCCCTTTTGATCGGATCGGTTTCGGTTTTCAGCAGCAGGTCGAAACGATCGATGTTGGCCTGGACGATGCATCGCATGGCGGCCTCCTCCATCCTGAACGGTCCGTCGGGGGCCGATCCAGGGGCTCGATTCGAGCTTTCAGGCGGGAGTGCGCGTGCCACTCTGACGCGGTGGCCATCGTGTCTCTCGGGCGTCGGCGCCGATTGACGCAGCCGGCGATCGCAATGCGTAGCATCCGGCACCGCCTCGGTCGAGCCCGATCCCCTATCCCCCCTATCCCCCCTATCCCCCCTATTCCCCACCTATTCGCCCATATTCCGCCTACCCCCCGAGGGTTCGGCACGACCGGATTTTCGGGACATTTCGTTCCGTTCGGGGATTGGTCTTTCAACCTTCGGCGCTCGGCGGTCGGTTTTGCCGGTCCTCCTATACGGAGGCACCACTTAAGATGGTCTGTTACAAATTAGACACGTAAATGTCACGTCGACGTGCTCAGTGTCCGCCCGCGTGCCCAACTACGGAGGAAACCGGCATGAGGACTTCGACGAGACTGCTGACGACGGCGTTCGCCGCAGCGATCTGCTGCCCGGGCGTGGGATCGGCGCGGGCCGACGACGCGCAGCCGCTGCATCGCAACTATGCCCGCATCCAGCATGTGCTGCTGCTGAGCATCGACGGCTTCCATGCGGTCGATCTTTCGACCTGCGTGGCCGCCGGCACCTGTCCGAGCCTGGCCGGCCTCGCCCGCCACGGCACCACTTATGCCAACACCTCGACCACCCGGCCGTCCGACTCGTTCCCCGGCCTGCTCGCCCAGATCACCGGCTGCACGTCGAAATCGACCGGCGTGTTCTACGACGACAGCTACGACCGGAAGCTGTTCGCGCCCGCCGGCAACCCGCCGGCGCCGTGCACGCAGGGCCCCGGCACCGAGACCAACATC
>JBEKZK010000335.1:0-5482 GCA_049509935.1 Xanthobacteraceae bacterium
TCCGCGGCCTCGTCACCTTGATGACCGCCCTGATGGCGGAGCCGCTCGACCACGGCACCGAGCATTTCGACCCGTCGAACCTCGAGTTCACCTCCGTCGACGTCGGCAACCGCACGGTCAATCTTATTCCGGGCGAAGCGCGCGCCCGCTTCAACGTCCGCTTCAACGACCGCCACACGCTCGCTTCGCTGGCCCGCCTGCTCGAGGCGCGGGTCGGCGCGGCGGCCGGCACCGCGATCGGCTGGCGTCTCGATTTCGAGCCTTCCAACAGCCCGGTGTTTCTGACCCGTCCGGACGCCTTCGTCGATCTGGTCGCTGCGATCGTTCGCGGTGTCACCGGTCGCCAGCCGGTGCTGTCCACCACCGGCGGCACGTCGGACGCGCGGTTCATCAAGGATGCCTGCCCGGTGCTCGAGCTCGGACTGGTCGGTCGGACCGCACACCACATCGACGAGCGCGTCGCGCTGGCCGATCTCGAACATTTGACCGAGATTTACCGCCGCGTGCTGGCGGCCTACGTTTATTGACGCATTCGGAGCCTCTAGCTCGTGTCGACGATGAGGGCATGGCGCCCGCATCGATGGCGCGCAGCGCAGCCCGGACGGGGGAGGTCACGATTCTCACGGCCGAGGAGGTGGTCCGTTCGCTCAAAGGCTCGTTTCGCCTCATTCAGCGCGAAGCGGATGGCTTCCGCGCCTTCGACGTCAGCATCGCCGGCTTCTGGCGCTCTTTCGCGGCAATCGTGCTCGCGTTTCCAGCCTTTGTCGCGCTGCTCGCCGAGCGGCGCCTCGATGCCGGGCCGCTGGCGCCTGGTGGCGGGCTGCTCGACGATCCCGGGTTGGTGCTGCGCGAGGGGTTGATCTTCGTGGCGTGCTGGATCGGGTTCCCGCTCGTCATGATCGGCTTCGTCCGCCTGATGGGTCTGGAGCGCCACTATGTCGGTTACGTCGTGGCCTACAACTGGTCGACCGTGATCGCCGCGTTCGTGCTGGCGTTTCCGGCGGCGCTCCATGTCTTCGGCCTGGCGACGCCGGCTCTTGCCGCGTTCTATACCGCCGCATTCGGTATCATCGTCCTGCAGTACCGCTGGTTCCTGGCGCGCACCGCCCTGAGCGTCACCAGCGGCCTCGCCGGACTGGTGGTCGGGCTCGACCTCCTGGTGAACGTCGCCCTCACCTTGGGGGTCGGGGCGCTGATCGGGTGATCGCCGATGCTGGCGCATGTTCTATGGGAAAACCGGGATCCGCCTCGGATCGAGTCCGGGGCAGGCTTTTTCCGGAAAATGCGCTGATCAGTAGTCGACCGCGACCAGATAGAGCCCGTCCGGCGGCGCCACCGGGCCGCAGGCGCTGCGCGAGCGGGCCGCCAGCGCCTCGGCGAGATCCTGCGGGCTCCATCGGCCTTCGCCGACCCATATCAGCGATCCGACCATCGAGCGCACCTGGTGGTGCAGGAACGATCGCGCCGACGCCCGGATCAGGACCTCGTCCTCTCGCCGCTCGACGTCGAGCCGGTCGAGCGTCTTGACCGGCGATCGGGCTTGGCAGTCGGCGGCGCGAAACGTCGTGAAATCGTGGCGGCCGATCAGGCCCTGGGCGGCCACGTGCATCGCCTCGCTGTCGATCGCGCGGGGCACCCGCCAGGCCCGGTTGCGATCGAGAGTGAGGTCGGGGCGCCGGTTGACGACCCGATAAAGGTAGTGCCGCCGCGTGGCCGAAAACCTGGCGTCGAAATCCTCGGCCACCGGTTCGACGGCGCGCACCGCCACCGGGTGCGGGCGCAGCTGTGCGTTCATCGCATCGCGCACCCGGTCGGCGCGCCACGCGCGCCGGAGATCGACATGGGCGACCTGGCCCAGTGCATGCACGCCGGCGTCGGTGCGCCCGGCGCCATGGACCGTCGCCTGCTCCCCGGCAAAAGCCGCGATCGCCGCAGTGATCACGCCCTGCACCGACAGGCCGTCGCGCTGGACCTGCCAGCCGACGAACGGCGTGCCGTCATACTCGATGATGAGCTTGTAGCGCGGCATCTGTCAGTCGAGGACCATGCCGGGAAAAATTCTGGTGCCGCGCAAAAAATCTCCAGCCTTCATCGGCTGGCGACCGGCGCGCTGAAGCTCGAGGATGCGTACCGCGCCGGCGCCGCACGCCACGGTGAGCGAGCCGTCGAGCACGGTGCCGGGTGCGCCCTCGCCCTCGCCCCGTGTGGTGCGCAGAACCTTGATGCGGGCGCCGGCCTGCTCGAACCAGGCCCCGGGAAACGGCGAGAGGCCGCGGCAATGGTCGTGCACGGCCTTCCACGGCCGTGCCCAGTCGATGCGCGCTTCGCGCTTCTCGAGCTTCGCCGCGATGGTGATCCCGCTGTCCGGCTGTGGCGTGAACGCGAGCGTGCCGCGTTCCAGCGCGGCAAGCGCCCGCACCATCAGGTCGGCACCGAGCCGCGCCAACGTGTCGTGCAGCTCGCCGGCGGTGGTGTCGGCGCCGATCGGCACCGACTCGGCGAGCGCCACCGGCCCGGTATCGAGGCCCTCCTCCATCCGCATCACCGACACGCCGGTGGCGGGATCACCCGCCATGATGGCGCGATTGATCGGCGCCGCTCCGCGCCAGCGCGGCAGCAGGGAGGCATGGACATTGAGCGAGCCGAGCGGCACCGCCTCGAGAATCGGCACCGGCAGGATCAGCCCATAGGCGACGACGACGGCCGCCGCGGCCCCGCGGGCCCGAAAGTCCTCCACGGCCTCCGGCGTCCGCAATGTCCTCGGCGTCAGCACCGCAAGTCCGCAGCGGCGCGCCTCTTGCTCGACCGGGCTCGGCTGCACCTCCATGCCACGTCCGGCGGCTTTCGCGGCGCGCGTGTAGACGGCGGCGACGTCGTGGCCCGCTGCAACCACCTCGAGCAGGGTCGGCACCGCGAAGTCGGGCGTACCCATGAAGACGAGGCGCAGCGCCATCCGAAGCTCCCTTTATGCGCCTTCGATCCGGCAGGCACCGCGCCGACTCTACGCCGTGTGAACGCCGACAGGCTACGTCCCTGCCCGCCAGGTAAACAGACCTTAACATCGGCGACGTACCGTTCCGCGATGAACGAGCAGATCGTGCGGGCTGCCACCGGATCGGTCAGCTGGCGTCAGTCGATGCCATGGCTGATCGGTGCCGGCGTCTATGTGTTGCTGATCCTGTCGGCCGGGCGCCTGCTCAATGATCCGGACAGCTATTGGCATCTCGCGGTGGGCCGCTGGATCGTCGCGCACGGCGCGGTGCCGCACGTCGATCCATTCTCGCATACGATGTCCGGCGCCCACTGGATCGCGTTCGAGTGGCTGTCCGAGGTTCTCTACGCGGCGGCGTTCGCGACCTCCGGCTGGATGGGCGTCGTCGTCCTGGCGGCAGCGTCGATCGCGCTCGCCTTCGGTCTGCTGACCCGCCTGCTGCTGCGAGATCTGGGCGTCGTCCCGGTGCTGGCGGTCACCATGGTCGCGCTGGTGCTGTTGTCGCCGCACCTGCTGGCCCGGCCGCATGTCCTCGCGCTGCCGCTCATGGTGGCCTGGGCCGGTGCGCTCGTGCGCGCCATGGACGATCGCCTGGGCCCGCCCTTCGCGGCCCTGCCGCTGCTCGTTCTCTGGGCGAACCTGCACGGCAGCGTCAGCCTCGGCGTGGCTCTGATCGGTCCGGCCGCGCTCGAGGCGCTGTGGTGGGCCGGCCGCGGCCGTTGGCGCGACGTCGGGCCGCAATGGTTGCTGTTCGCCGCGCTCGCGGTGGTGGCGGCGTCGATCACTCCCTACGGTCCGGGCACGCTCCTGGTGCCGCTGAGCACTCTGGGACTTGGTGACGCCCTGGCGATCATCGTCGAATGGCGGCCGCAGGATTTCAGCACGCCCGGAGCGTTCGAGCTGGTGCTCCTGTCCGCGATGTTTGCGCTCTCCCGGGGCGTTGCCTTGCCTCCCATGCGAGTGCTGGTCATGCTCGGCCTGATCCATCTCGCTCTTGCGCAATCCCGCCACGTCGACGTGCTGGCGATGCTGGCGCCGCTGTATCTGGCGCGGCCAATCGCGCGACAATACGCGCTGGCGCGCGAGCCGGACGTCGCGGTGCCGAGCGCCCCTCCCCTGGAGCATTTCCCGGAAAAGTGGACACCGGTTTTCCGAAAGGAAATGCGACAAACATCGAAGCTAGAGCGCTTTCCGCTCACCGCCGGTGACATTTCATGGCCAACCGTATCGGAAAGCGCTCTAGGCATCGTCGCAGGGGTGATCGCCGCCGCGGCCCTGGCCACCGGAATTGCGCTTGGACGCGATGTCGCGCCCGATCCCCGCATGACGCCCCAAGCCGCCATTGTTGCCGCCGACCTCGCCGCCGCCGGACCCGTGCTCAACGACTACGCGTTCGGCGGCTACCTCATCTACGCGGGCATCCCACCGTTCATCGACGGCAGGGGTGAGCTGTACGGCGGAACATTCATCAGCCGCCACCACCGGGCGATGACGCTGCAGGATCTGCCGGACCTGCTGAAACTGCTCGACGAGTACCATATCGGCGCAACCTTGCTGGCGCCCTCGACGCCTGCCGTGGCGCTGCTCGATCGCTGGCCGGGATGGAAACGCGTCTATGCCGACGATGTCGCGGTGGTCCACCAGCGGGCCGCCGGTGCCGGCCCGAGGTAGACGGTCCTACACGATGCCGCTGGCAACGTATTGGGCGCCCAGCGGCACGCGCCGGAGACCGCGCTCGACGCGGCGCGCCAGCGCTGCCGCCGACGGCAGCATCAGAAAATAGTGCGACTCGACGGCCTGCAGCCCGGCGTCCGCCATCAACGCCCGCATCCGGCCGGCACGCAGCAACACCGCATCGCGGTCGAATTCGCAGCGCGCGACCGCGAGCCTCGTCAACGGATTGAACGGGTTGTGCTCGATCAGACAGACCAGGCCGCCGCGGCGGACGACCCTGCGCATCTCGCGCAGGAAGCCGTGCCATTGTGGCGGCGGCACATGGTGCAGCACGCAGATCGCGATCGAGAGATCGAAGGTCGCGCGGGCGTAGGGAAGGGTCTCGCCGCCGTAAGCCTGGTATTCGACGTCGGGGTTCCGGCGCCGGGCGCGGGCGACGCTCGGCGCCGACACGTCGACGCCGCACAGCCGGCCGACCATGCCGCGCACCAGTGGATGGAGCTCGCCGACGCCGCATCCGACATCGAGCATGTGCAGGTCGTGCATGCCATGCAGGCGCGTCGCCATCAGGTCGCGCAGCGCATCCGCCTTGGCGGTGGTGAAGAAGCTGTGGGGCAGGCCGGAGAAATCGATCGACGACTGGACGACCGCGGTGAAATTCTCGTCATAAGCGTCGAACAACTCGCCCATCCGCCATTCCTCACGTCGCCGACGCGCTCAGGGGTGTCCGCACCGGCGTCGATTCCCGATCGAATCCCAGTTTCTGCGAAACCACATACAGCGGTCGCCGTTTGACCTCGGCGTGGATGCGGCCGA
>JBEKZK010000336.1:0-5482 GCA_049509935.1 Xanthobacteraceae bacterium
GTCGCGACCGCGGCATTCGAGACGCCGATTCCCGAGGCGCCCGCGACCGGCCGTGCGCTCGATCCCCGGATCGGCGCCCGCTTTGCCGACGAGCTGCTGTCCAAACCGGGACTGTCGAATGCCCTGCGGTCGGCGCTGCAAGGCGGCGCGGCGGGTCCACACAGGACCTCGGTGAAGGATCGCGCGCTCAAGCATGTGCCCGCGGCGCTCGGCGATGCGCAGCATCTCGCCATGGCGCTGTCGCCGAACGTTCCGGCACCGGCGCAGCGCCGTCTGCGCGTCTATGCCTATGATCCGTCGCCGTCGCTTGCCATGGAGACGTTCGGCATCAACAACGCAACCATCTCGATTCGCTGGGAGGAGGATCTCGCGCCCGGGCCGGTTGGAGAGTATCTGGAGGTCGTCGACGTCGATCCTGCGAGTGGCAGCTGCTATCGACCGGTCGACCTCAATCATCCGCACCTGCTCGCCGAGAACGGACTGGCGCCGTCGGAGGCCAACCCGCAGTTCCATCAGCAGATGTGCTATGCGGTCGCCATGGCGACCATCGAGCATTTCGAGCGGGCGCTCGGCCGCAAGGCGCTGTGGGCATCCCGCCTCGTGCGCGACGGCAACGGCAAAGTGCTGTCCCAGGAGTTCGTGCAGCGCCTGCGCATCTATCCGCACGCCCTGCGCGCCGCAAACTCGTTCTACAGCCCCGACCGCAAGGCGCTGCTGCTCGGTTATTTCCGGGCGAACGACAAGGAGGCGGGAAACAACCTGCCGGACAGCCGGGTCTTCTGCGCGGTGTCCCACGACATCATCGCGCACGAGACCACCCATGCGCTGCTCGATGGCCTGCACCCGCGGTTCCAGGAACCGACCAATCCCGACGTGCTGGCGTTCCACGAGGCTTTCGCCGACATCGTCGCCCTGTTCCAGCACTTCACCCTGCCGGAAGCGCTCATTGCGCAGATCAGGAAGACGCGCGGAGACCTGGGGCGGCAGAACCTCCTCGCCGAGCTGGCGATCCAGTTCGGCGAGGCGACGTCGGGCGGCTATCGTGCCCTGCGCGACGCACTCGGCAAGCGTCCCGACCGCGGCGACTACGACGCAAGCACGGAGCCGCACGCGAGAGGCTCGGTGCTGGTCGCGGCGATCTTCGCGGCGTTCGTCGGCATCTACAGGGCCCGCGCGGCCGACCTGATACGACTCGCAACCGGGGGCACCGGCGTGCTCGTGGACGGCGATATCCCCGACGACCTCGCCAACCGGCTGGCGATGGAGGCGAGCAAATCCGCGGGCCACGTTCTCAACATCTGCATCCGGGCGCTCGACTACTGCCCACCGGTCGACATCACGTTCGGCGCATACCTGCGCGCCCTGATCACCGCGGACTACGACGCCGTGCGGGACGACGTCCACGGCTACCGCGTGGCGTTCATCTCGGCGTTCCGGGATCGCGGCATCTTTCCGTCCAACGTGCAGCATCTCGCGATCGACAGCCTGCTGTGGGAGCCGCCGTCAATCGCGGGACTGGCCGAATTGAAGCAGGTGATCCCGACGCTCGATTTCGGCTGGAGCCTCTATGGCGATCGCCGGACCGCCTATCGGCGATCACGGGACAATGCGTACAAAGTCCATCAATGGCTGGTGGACGCCGCCAACGCCGATGTCAGCGCCGCGCTCGGGTTCCGTCCTGCCAAGCCTGACGACACGATCGCCGGCGTCGAGGGCGAGGTCCGGCCGATCGAGGTGCACTCGGTGCGCCCGGCGCGGCGCATCGGTCCCGATGGCCAGACCCGGCTGGATATCGTCGTCGAGATCACTCAGGCGTTCCGGCCGGCCGACGATCCCGCGCAGCGATATCGCGGCGGCTGCACCTTGCTGATCGATCAGCAGACATTCGAGCCGCGCTACCTGATCCGCAAGCGGCTCGACGGCCCGGACGGCGTCGGCAGGCAGGTCGCAGCGCGCCTTGGCATGAACGCCGGCGACGGCCTCGGTTTGAATTTCTACAGCGCATCGGCCCGCGGCCGCGAGCCCTTCGCGCTGTTGCATGGGCGGCATTGACAAGAGGACGCGATGGCAAAGACCACCAGGGCCCGGGCGGCTACGCGCGGGACGGCCGCCCGCCGCCCGCGCCCGACCACCTCGACGGCCGGACGCAAGCCCGCCTCCCGGCCCGCGCGCACACCTGATCCCGCGACCGGCCCGCCCGCGGTGGCCGCCGCGTCGCCCGGCCCCGCGCCGACAGGCTCCCGGCCGCCGGACCCTGGCCGGTGTCGCGCCAAGGTGCGGATGTATCGTCAGGGGCTCGGCGACTGCTTCCTGATCTCGCTGACGCGGTCGGCGCAGCAGCCGGACTACAGAATCATGATCGACTGCGGCGTCATTCTCGGCACCCCCAACCCCGCCGCGATAATGACCAACGTGGTCGACGACATCGTGGCGACGACGGGAGGCAGGGTCGACCTGCTGCTCGCAACGCACGAGCACTGGGATCATCTCTCGGGCTTCATCCAGGCCGCCGACTCGTTCAAGAAGCTGTCGGTCGGCGAAGTGTGGCTGGCCTGGACCGAGGATCCGACCGACCCGCTCGCCGCCCAGCTCCGCGGCGAGCGCAACCGCGCGCTCGCCGCCCTGCAGATGGCGGCCAACACGATGCGTCTCGCGGGCGACCGGCCTGCGGCGCCGGGCGACATTCCGCCCGCGGGCGTCATCGAGGACATGCTGGGTTTCTTCGGCGCCGCCGCAGCCGGGGGGACGACGGCCGATGCGCTCGAGAAGGTCCGGGGTATGGCAAAGGTGCGCTACTGCCGGCCCAAGGACCCCCCGCTGGAGCTCGGCGACCCGGACGCACGGCTCTACGTGCTCGGGCCGCCGCCGGACGCGACGCTGATCAGGCGGACGCTGGCGTCGAAGAATTCGTCGGAGACCTACGGGCTGGCGCTGGACGGCAGCGGAGTCCTGCCCGTCGACGTGCATGCGGCACTGGCGAGCAGGGACGACGATCTGCCGTTCGGCACCATCCATTCGATTCCCAACGACATCGCCCGCGGCCTCGACTTCTTTCGTCAGTACTACTGGGGGCCGGGCGAGGACGCTCCGCCCTGGCGCTCCATCGACTCCGACTGGCTCGACAGCTCATCCGAGCTGGCGCTGGCGCTCGACAGCGCCACCAACAATACCAGCCTGGTGCTCGCGATCGAGCTCGCCGGCGGCGACGTTCTGTTGTTCGTCGCCGACGCCCAGGTCGGCAACTGGGAATCCTGGCACGATCTCTCCTGGCAGGTCGCCGGCAGGACCGTCACCGGACCGGACCTGCTGGCACGCACGATCTTCTACAAGGTGGGGCATCATGGCAGCCACAATGCGACGCTCAGGGACAACGGCCTCGCGCTGATGACCAACCTCGACATCGCAGCCATACCGGTGAACCACGAGATGGCGGTCAGGAAGCGGTGGGGCAACATGCCATTGCCGGAGCTGGTCGACGCTCTCGCCACCAGGACTCACGGCAAGGTGCTGCGCATCGACCAGAGCCCCCCAGCGCCGATCCCGGGGGTGGTGGAGACCGAGCTTTATTTCGACATCATGCTGTAAGGGGCATAGGCAGGTTGCGGATCTTCAGTTTGCGTCCATCTTGAGGCCTCCCCGCTCGATCACGCCGCGCCACTTGACGATCTCGCGCGCGACGAAGGCGGCGAACTGCTCCGGCGAGCCATAGGCCGGCAACCCCACCAGCTGAGCGAAATACTTACGGATGTCGTCCTGGCCCAGCAGCTCCTTGATCCGGCCGTTGAGCTCGTCGACCGCGGCGCGCGCGGTGCCGGCCGGGACGAACACGCCGACCCAGGTCGAGACATCGTAGTCCCCGAGCTCCGGCAGGGTCTCGCGCAGCGTCGGAAGCTCCGGCTCGTAAGGGTTGCGCTCCGCGGACGTAACGGCGAGCGCGTTGAGCTTGCCGGTGCGCACGAACGCCATGGCGGTCGTCGCGTTGTCGAAAAAGAAACTGGTGTCGCCGGCCACCAGCCCGTTGAGCGCCGGTGCCGCGCCGCGATACGGCACGTGGCTTCCCTGCGTGCCGGTGAGCTGGAAAAACCAGGCCGCCGACAGGTGCGGCGACTGGCCGGTACCCGACGACGCATAGGGCTTTCCCGGATTGGCCTTGAGCCAGGCGACGAATTCCGCGACCGTCCTCGCCGGCACCGCGGGGTTGACCACCAGCACGTTGGGCGCCGTGATGACGTTCGACACCGGGATGAACCGCTCCGGCCCGTACGGCATGTTGCGGTAGAGCGAATAGGCGATCGACTGCGGACCGATATTTCCCATCAGGATCGTATGGCCGTCGGGGGTGGCGCGCGCGACTT
Source organism: Xanthobacteraceae bacterium (assembly GCA_049509935.1). GTDB lineage: Bacteria > Pseudomonadota > Alphaproteobacteria > Rhizobiales > Xanthobacteraceae > AP-16. The sequence goes on from JBEKZK010000336.1 coordinate 4,356, forward strand.
CGGTGGAACCGATGATGCCGCCGCCCCCCGAGCGGTTGTCGACCACGACGGTCTCGCCCCAGCGCTCCTGCAGATGCCTGACCAGCAGGCGCGCCATGATGTCGGTGGTGCCGCCGGGCTCCGCCGGAACGACGATGCGGATCGCATGCGTGGGCCGCCAGGCCTGCGCGCGCGCGGCGTTCGCAAGCGCGAGGGTCGGCAGCGCCAGGGCGCCGGCCAGAAACCGCCGGCGCGGCACATCGCGCGAAGAGATCATGGCACGACCCCGGGCATTTCGCCCAATGCACAATCATATAGCGCGCCGCGTCGGCCGGGAAGGTCCGACCAAGGGCAGTCTGACCGGCGCCGCAATCAAAACAATTTTCGATGATGACCTATAAATCTTCAACCGTCGGGCTGGTTCGTGATGCAGCGCCCTGCCCATCAGGCCGACGACGAGCAGGCATTGGGCCTTGCGATACCAAGTGTAACGCGGATTCAGATTCCGCCATCGCCCGACGAATTCACCGAGGCGCGCGGCGCGCCGCCCGGCTCTGCCGCCGACCGGTGGCGACGCGCCGATCGATCGGCAGAGGAGCCGGTCAGGCTGGCGGCCTCCTCCTACGTTTTCTCACGACTCTTAGCGTCTTAGTGCCGCCGGCCATCAGCCGGCTCACGCCGGCGCGGCGACGCTATGCGGGACGTGGCTCCCGCGCTGCAACCGCGGAGACACGCCAAACGTACACCATTGACCGATACGACGTCGCGGCTGCAAAGGTGTGGGCAGGCGGCCACCTACGGATGCGGAGAAGGCTCGAGCGCAATGGCGGACGACCTTGGGCGAGGCTCCGGCGGCGACAAACGAGCGCGAGCGGAAGGCGTGATCCGGCGCTTCCGGTTGGCTTCCGGACTCGTCATGTTCGCCTACGTGACGACCCACTTCGTCAACCACGCCCTCGGTCTGGTCTCGGTCGAGGTGATGGATCGCGAGCTCCATCGCATCTACCAGTATTGGGCAAGCCCGCTCGGCGGCTTCCTCCTCTACAGCGCATTCGCGATCCATTACGGTCTGGCGCTCTGGGCGCTCTGGCTGCGCCGCTCGCTGCGGATGCCGTTCGCCGAAGCGACCCAGCTCGTCCTCGGATTCT
>JBEKZK010000337.1:0-5480 GCA_049509935.1 Xanthobacteraceae bacterium
CGGCTTCGGCGAGTTCCAGCCGCTCGACAGCGACAAGACCGATGATGCGTTCCGCCGCAACCGGCGAATCGAGCTGAAGCTCACCGAGCGGTGACCCCCGACCCGCCGATCCGGCTGCGCCGCTACGCCCCGCCCGACGAAGCGCCGACGATCGAGCTGTGGCGCCGCAGCTGGCAGCAGACCTATCCGTCGATCGATTTTTCTGCGCGGGTGGCGTGGTGGCAGGAGCGCTGGCGCCAGGAGCTGCTGGCGAGCGCCACCGTCACGGTGGCGGAGGGCGCCGAGGGCATCGTCGGCTTCGTCACGGTGGACACCGCGACCGGCTATCTCGACCAGATCGTGGTGGCTCCCGAATCATGGGGCAGGGGCATCGCCGAGGCGCTGCTCGCCGAGGCCAGGCGGCAGTCTCCGCGGGGGCTCGACCTGCACGTCAACATCGACAATCACCGGGCCATCCGGTTCTACCAGAAGCACGGCTTTTGCACGGTCGGCGACGAGCTCAATCCGATCTCCGGCCGTCCGGTGCATCGCATGAGCTGGCGGCCGTGAGGAGCCTTCACGCCGCCTCGAACTGCAGCCTGGCGAGCCGCGCGTAGAGCCCGCCCGAGGCGGCGAGCGCCGCATGGGTGCCCTCCTCGACGATACGGCCCTCGTCCATCACCAGAATGCGGTCGCACGACAGCACCGTGGCGAGCCGGTGGGCGATGACCAGCGTGGTGCGCCCGCGCATCAGGCGCTCGAGCGCCGACTGGACCAGCGTTTCGCTCTCCGCGTCGAGCGAGGAGGTCGCCTCGTCGAGCAGAAGCAGCGGCGCGTTGCGCAGGATCGCGCGGGCGATCGCGATGCGCTGGCGCTGGCCGCCGGAGAGCGTCACGCCGCGCTCGCCGATCGCGGTGTCGTAGCCCTCCGGCAGCCGCGAGATGAATTCATCGGCGAGCGCCTGCTCGGCGGCGCGGACGATCTCGGCATCGTTCGCGTCGGCGCGGCCGAAGCGGATGTTGTCGCGCACCGATGCGCCGAATACCGCGACATCCTGCGGCACCAGCGCGATGCGCCGGCGCAGCTCGGTCGGATCGGCGTCGGTCAGGCGCACGCCGTCGAACGACACAGCGCCCTCGAGCGGATCGTAGAACCGCAGGATCAGGTTGAAGATGGTGCTCTTTCCGGCGCCCGACGGGCCGACGATCGCGACCTTCTCGCCCGGCCGCACCCGCAGCGAGACACGGTCGAGCACCACCGCCTGCGGCCTGGTCGGGTAGGCGAAGGCCACCGCATCGAAGGCGACCTCGCCGCGCGGCGGGACCGGCAGGGCGAGCGGATGTGACGGCGCCGCGACGGTCGGCGTGATGGCGAGGATCTCGGCGATGCGCTCGGCGGCTCCGGAGGCGAGCGAAATCTCGCCCCACACCTGGCTGAGCTCGCTCAACGCCCCGGCGGCGAAGACCGCATAGAGCACGAACTGGCCGAGCCGCCCGGCGCTGATCCGCCCGGCCAGCACGTCCTGGGCGCCGACCCAGAGGATGCCGACGACGCTGGCGAACACCAGGAAGATGACGATCGCGGTGAGCACCGCGCGGGCGCGGGTCGAGTACCGCGCCGCCACGAAGGCGCGCTCGACCGCGGCGGTGAAGCGCGCGGTCGCCAGCTTCTCATTGGTGAACGCCTGCAGCGTGCGGACGGCCCCGATCAGCTCCGCCGCATAGGCCGAGGCATCGGCGAGCGTGTCCTGGGCGGTGCGCGACCGCCGGCGCACCGCGCGCCCGAAGCCGACCAGGGGGAGCACGATCAGCGGGATGGCGGCGAGCACGAACGTCGACAACCGCGGGCTCGTCACCACCATCATGATGCTGGCGCCGACGAACAGCACGAAATTGCGCAACGCGATCGACACCGAGGCGCCGACCGTCGCCTTGATCTGGGTGGTGTCGGCGGTGAGCCGCGACACCATCTCGCCGGTCCGGGCGGTATCGAAAAAAGCAGTCGACAGCCCGGTCAGATGGCCGAACACCGCTGCCCGCAGATCCGCGACGACACGCTCGCCCAGCGTGGTCACCAGGTAGTAGCGCAGCGCGCTCGCCCCGGCGAGCACGGCGGCCACCGCGATCATGACGGCGAAATAGCGGTCGATCAGGCCGATCCGCTCGTCGGAAAAGCCGAAGTCGATCATCCGGCGCACCGCAAGCGGCACCGCGAGCGTCGCCAGCGCCGCGACCACCAGGGTCACGCAGGCCGCCGCCACGCGCCCGCGATAGCGCAGGACGTAGGGGACGAGCCCGAGCAGAGGCTTGACCTGGACCCGGCGACCCGACTCCCGCGCGGGATCGGCCGGCCCCGAAGCCGCCGGCTCGAGCCCCCGACCGCCGCTGTCGGCGACGAAACTCATGGCACTGCACCTCCGGGTTGGCGCGGACGCCAACAGGACAATCCGGGATCCGGCTGAACGGACAATGGCGTGGGACCAGGTGAATGACAATTGCGGGATTGCCGCGGGCCCTGGTGCGGCGGATTTGAAGTTCCTATCAGATGTGCGGCGCGCTCGTCATAGGAACTTCAAATCCCAAAAGCCGCACTAGAATCATAGACTTGCTAGTGCACCTCTGGATTCCGAAGTTCGCACCGGAGGATGTCGGCAAGTGATGCGAACTTCGGAATCGGTGCACTAGCCGCGTCTTGTCGGCGATCCGTCGCTCCTGTATAGACCAGCCGACTTTGCAGCCATCAGGGCGCCTGCTCCGTCCGGCGAACCGGCGTCCACCCGGGTCACGTCCGGGGTTACGCTTTGGTCGGGGCATGCGCCGCGCAGGCCGACCAAACGCCGCAACCACCGCGCGGGGAGAGAATCATGAAACCCGACATCCATCCCGACTATCACGTCATCAAGGTGCTGATGACCGACGGGACCGAGTTCCAGACCCGGACAACCTGGGGCAAGGAAGGCGACACCCTGCATCTCGACATCGACCCGAAGTCGCATCCGGCGTGGACCGGCGGCCAGCAGCATCTGATCGACCGCGGCGGCCGGCTGTCGCGTTTCCAGAAGAAGTTCTCGGGCTTCCTCAAGACCTGAGCTTTTTCCGGGAAGACGCGCCGCCGGGACGTGCCGCCCGTCCGGTTCGCGCGAGCTGCGCAGCGAAGCCAGAACTTCAGGAATTGCCCCGCTCGAACGCGGCCTTCAACAGGTCGAGCTGGCGCTCGACCGGGTTGCCTTGCGGCTTGTCGGCGGCGCCCGCATGGATCGTCGCATCGAGCCGGCGGATGCGATCCTGCAGCTTGCTCGAGCGCTCGATCAGCGTGCGCAGGCTGTCGGGGAGCAGTCCGAGCGCCTCCTCGTCGCGCCCGTCGGCGCTTGCCAGCTTGACCTTGCTCTTTTCCTGGTTCGCCTGCGCAAGCGACATCTCGCCCTCGTTGACGGCGCGATGCAGCAGAAGCCACGACGCGAGCTGCATCAGCCGGGTGGTCAACCGCATGCTCTCGGTGGCGTATGCGAGTGCGGCGTTGCGCTCCAGAAGCCTGGATTCCTTGCGGCCCGGGCCATCCAGATAGGCCGCCGTCTCCTCGACCAGCGCCATTCCATCGCGGAACAGGGTCGAAAATGCCTGCGATCCCGCCAACCTTTCGCCGAAGGAGACCGGTACGGCCTTGTTCGCCATCTCGTCGGACATGGTCAGCGCCTCACCTCGCCCAGCCGCCATGCTGCCCTTCCGGACCGGGCCTGTCCAGGACCGGGCTGCGGCTGCCGGGAACATAGTCGGAGACATAGTTACATTCCGCGACGTTGTCGTCGCAAGAAACACGCCGCGTCCCCTGGCCCGGAATGGCACACGGGCGCAGAATAGGGCCGGAGCAACCGTTGCAGAGCGAGCGGCCTGAGCAGGCCGACCCGGACGATGTCGCCCTGGACGATGTCGCCCTGGACAATGCAGAGCAAAAAAGAGCCGCCGTTCCCGGCGGCTCGAAGTGATAACAGGGAGGCGTCAAACAGAGTGGACAGGAGCCACTCGACGTCCAGAAGCTGGACAGTACCTGTAATGAACGAGAAAGCTTAACGACCGGTTAATACCTAGGGAAAAGTCCCGATAAATTTCTCCATCACCGCTTGAAGAACTGGTCGGCCGCGGCGCGCGAGGCCTTCTTGGCGGCCATCGCGCTTTCCAGGCGGCTGATCTCCGCCCCGAGCGCCGCGATCCGCTCGGCGAGCTCCTCGACCGACAGCAGCGACAGGTCCTGTCCGATCTCGTGGACCGACTTCTTCTTCGGCAGCGCGTCGTCCTCGATCGCCATGGTGCTCACCTTCGCCGGCAAAATAGCCTACAGCGCCTTCCGGTCGCAGTGAATCACTCGTTGCACCGCCTCGACCCGGAAAGCGCTGTAGATTCCATTGTTTGCGCATGTCCTTGATCGGCGAACCGGGTCCACTTCGCCGGGACATGCTTTAGCGTCGCGCAGCGCGGTTGTCACACCGCGCGCCCGCGATTACACATCTGGCCATGGGCAGATTGTCCGGCAAGGTTGCGGTGGTCACCGGCGGGGCGAGCGGCATCGGCCGCAGCACCGTCGAGTTGTTCGTGCGCGAAGGCGCGGCCGTCGTCGTCGGCGATCTGCAGGACGACAGGGGCGAGCGCCTCGTCGAGGAACTCGGCGAAAAGGCGGCCTATCGGCGCACCGACGTCGGCGAGGAGCCGGATGTCGAGGCGCTGGTCGCCCACGCGGTGAGCAGGTTCGGCCGGCTCGACTGCATGTTCAACAATGCGGGCTTCGCAGGCGTGTCCGGCTCGATCACCGACATCCCGGCGGACGCCTTCGACGCCACCATGCGGGTGCTGCTGCGCGGCGTCTTCCTCGGCATCAAGCATGCGGCCCGCGTGATGCGCGAGCAGCGCTCGGGCTCGATCATCTCCACCGCCTCGGTCGCCGGCATCGACACCAGCTTCGGACCCCACGTCTACGACACCGCCAAGGCGGCGGTGATCCATCTGACCAAGTCGGTCGCCAAGGAGCTCGGCGACAGCAACATCCGGGTCAACTGCATCTGCCCCGGCTACATCGCCACGCCGATCTTCGCCAAGTCGCACGGGCTCGCCACCGAGGTCGCCGACCGGACCGTGGAGCCGGTGAAGGAATGGCTCGCCCAGGTGCAGCCGATCCCCCGCGCCGGCGTACCGGAGGATATCGCCCATGCGGCGCTGTGGCTCGCCAGCGACGAGTCGACATTCGTCAGCGGGCATGCGCTGGTCGTCGACGGCGCCCTGCTGGCCGGGCGGCGCTGGGCGGACCGGCAGAAGCTGCGCGAGGACATGCGAACGGCACTCGGCGTGTCCGACTGACCCGCGGATCGGTGCACTACAGCGCTTCCCGGTTGAACCACTTGCTGCGCCGCCTCGACCCGGGAAGCGCTGTAGATTCCAATGTTGCGCATGTCCTTGATCGGCGAACCGGGTCCACTTCGCCGGGACATGCTGTAGACGTAGGATGGGTAGAGT
>JBEKZK010000338.1:0-5474 GCA_049509935.1 Xanthobacteraceae bacterium
GACCCGTCGTCGTCAGTCTCCTCATTTCTGTGGTGCTGCGGCAGAGCCGCATCCTGGATGTGGTCTTGTTCGGCGAATGGAACCGTTCGCCGACGCAGCTGCAAAAGCTGGTCGCCATCGTCCGCTCCCGGTCCGCCGGGAGCATTCGCGCCCAGACGTGAGGACAACGCACGGAACCGGTTTAGCAGCCGAGGTGGCGCGTCAGATTCGCTGTCCCGTCGGCGGTGCCGCGCCCGGCGATTTCGTGCGGTTGACAGCGGGCCACTGCTCGCCAACCATCGGCAACGGCTGGTGCTTGCCGGTGATCTCGTCGATGGCGAGCGCGTAGAGCGTGATGTGGTCGAGCCGCGGATAGAAGCTCTTGGGCCGGACGAGATCCGGGTCTGAGTATTTCGCCATCAGGCGGTCGAAGAACCGGATCCTCGCGGCCCGATCCTCCTCGATGCGAATCGGACCGAAGCCGACGACGCTCGTGTAGCTCACCGAGGAGTCGCACTCGAATTCGCCATAGGGAAAGACGGCGCCGATCTCGGCGGCCTCGAAGCAGACGCGCGGCCGCGCCTCGATGTTGCTGCGGAAATGGCCGGCGAGGCTGGTGTGGCAGAAAATCACTCCATCCGCGTAGATGAACAGGTTGGGCACCACATAGGGATCACCGTTGGCGCTCACGGTCGCGAAATGCGCGAACGCCGCTCGCTCCAGGAAGCGGTCGATATCCGTCCGGCTCATCACCTTGTCCTGGCGGCGGACGACACCTCGGCTCATCACCCGATGCTCCCTGCGCACGTGTGCGGAATGTTTCGGGATATCAGGGTATCGCGGATCTTGACAACCCGGCGCCCCGAAGGCGCTGGCGGACCAGCACAGGGTCGTTCGCCGCAAGTGCTGGCTGAATACGTCACATCGAAAGCGAGCCCTCGCGGAAGTCGCTGCGGTCGAGCCAGACGTTGACGAGCACCGGCTGGCCAGCCTGCGCGGCGGCGCGGGCGCGGGCGAGGGCGGCCGGAACCTCGGCGGTCTTCTTCACCAGAATGCCTTCCGCTCCGAATCCGGCCGCGACCTCGTGGTAGGCGGTGCGGGCGAGCACGGTGCCGACGTCGTCATGCAGCATCTTCACCTGCTCGCGGGCGATCTGGGTCCACGACGCGTCGTTGCCGACGACCGCGATCACCGGGATGCGGTGGCGTACGAAGGTGTCGAGCTCGGCGAGGCTCCAGCCGCAGGCGCCGTCGCCGAAAAGCACCCAGACCTCGGCGTCGGGACGGCAGAGCGCCGCCCCGAGCGCGAAGCCGGCACCGACCCCGAGGGTGCCGAAGACGCCGGGATCGAGCCAGCCGCGCGGGCCGCGCGGATGCACGACGTAGGACGCGGTGGCGACGAAATCCCCGCCGTCGGCCACGAACACCGCGCTGTCGCCCGCTGCGCGATCGACGGCGCGCAGCAGCGCGATCGGGTTGACGTGCTCGCCCGCGGCGTCGGCTTGCCGGTCGATCTCGGCCTCGCGCGCGCCGTCGCGGGCGCGCAGCCCGGCGATCCAATCATCGAGGCGCGCGCCGGCGCTGCCGCAACCGACGGCGAGACGCATGAGGGCATCTCCGGCATCGCCGATCGCCGCGATATCGGGGCGGCGGTTCAGGCGCGCGTCCCGGGCGCTGCGATTGGCGGCGATCAAGGTGCTGGAGCGGCGCACGTGCCGGCCGTAGTCGAGCCGGAAATCGCACGGCACGCCGGCGAGCAGAACGCAGTCCGCCTCGCGCAGCGCCTGCCGGCGCTGATGATGCATCTGCAGCGGGTGATCGCGCCCGAGCAGGCCGCGCGCCATGCCGGACAGATAGACCGGCATCCCGAGCCGCGACACTGCATCGGCAATGAGTGACGGGTCGGGTGCGAGCGCCAGCGTCTGGCTGCCGACGACGAGAAGCGGCCGCTTGGCCGCGGCGAGGCGCGCGGCCGCCGCATCGATGCGCGATTGGGGTGCGGCCGGCGCCGCGACCGGGCGCGGCCGCAATGGTCGCGCCCCGGCGGTTCCGGCGAACATCCTGGCGACGTGGCGCTCGAGGTACGATCGGCGCCGCAGAACGTTGCGCGCAGGCACGAGAGGTCGGCCGTCGCGAGCGATCGGTCGCGCGTCAGCGCCTCGTACAGCATCGGCAGGTTGGGTCGCTTGCGGCGCAACAGGACAGCGGCGCTCCGGGCCGTGAAGGTCGGCACCAGGATCGACTTGCCGCCGGTCATGAGCATCACGTTCACGGCGCCGAGGCCGAAGCCGTGGAAGACCGGCAGGATCGCCAGGAACGTGTCGCCGTCGGCCACGTTGCCCCACGCCGCGACCTGAACCGCCAGCGCAATGAAATTCTGATGGGAGAGCACGATGCCCTTGGGCGCCCCGCTGGTGCCGCCCGAGAACAGGATGGCGGCCGGATCGTGGGTGGTCGCCGGAGCGCGCGGCACGGCGGGATGCGGGCCGCGCATCAGGGCCGCCCACCACCGCACCCGCGGATCGGCCGGCACCGCCGGGATGCGCCGCCCCTTGGTCAGGCCGAAGCCCAGGCGTTTTGCCATCGACAAGTAGTCGGGGATGCGGGCAAGGACGATGACCTCGAGCGGCACCCGCGGGCGGACCGACGCGAAGCGGTCGTAGAAGGCATCGAGGGTCAGTGCGAACCGCGCGCCGGTCGCGTCGAGGCAGCGCTCGATCTCCGGTGCGGTCGACAGCGGATGCACGAACGCCGGCACCGCGCCGAGCCTGTTCGCCGCATAGAAGGCGATGATGGCCTGCGGCGATGTCGGCAGCGCCACGACGATGCGCTCGCCGGCCTTCAGCCCGAGCGCCGCAAGCGCGCCGGCGCAGCTGTCGATCGATGCCAGAAACTCCCGATAAGTCGCGGTGGTGTCGAAAAAATCCCAGGCCACTGCATCGGGCACGCGCCGCGCCGTGTCAGCCACCGCCTCGTAGAGGGTGACCTGCGGATAGGCGAGATGCGCCGGAACGCTGCCGTAACGGTGCAGCCACGGCCACGTCGCCGGCGCGGCCTCGGGGACCGGTTGAACTGTCGACAGCTCCGCCGGCATGGGGGTCATTGCGCGTATCTCTCCATCATGATGCCCGAACTTCAAGGTATCGGCCGCCCAATTCGGCACACGGATGTCGGACACATGATCCACTACGAGGAAAAACATACGCGTCGCAGAGCGGGCTTGGCCATGATCTGCATCAACGCGCCAAGGGACGTGGGCGTTCGGGTGGATGTCGATAAAGCCGGACCGTCCGCGGTGTGGACGCTACGCCCGTCGCAGGGCTCCCGGTGTGTCGACCGTGCGAGCCATCGCGGCTCTGCTGCGTGACCGGTATCACGGTCCGACCGCTACAACCGGCCGAAGCTGGCGGCTCGTTGGATCCCGATGGACGGAGGTGTTGCGATGAATTCCAGGCAGAGATGCTCGGCGCGGCTGGTGGCGATCGTGGCTGCGACATTCGCCTGTTTCGGCGCCGCGGGCGCCACCAGCCTGGAGCAGGCCAAGGCGCAGTGCCGCGAGAAGCTGACGCCGGTGGTGCGGGAATGCGTGCATCGAAAGGCGGCGGAGAGCGGCGGCAGCCCCTCCACTTACATTCCCGGGTGCCGGGCTGCCGTCATGCCGCGCGCTCGTGCCTGTGTCGCGGAGCTGATGGGCGCGGCGAAGCCCCACGGTGCAAGCGATGCCGACAGACCGCCGGAGATCGCCCTGCCTCCCCGGTCGGGTCAGGGGCGGGTGGTGATCCTGATCTCCGGGAGCGACGGGCCGGAGGCCTATCGGGCATACGCCGAGAAGATCGCGGGCCTCGGGTATTACGCGGTCGTGCTCGACGGCAGGAACATCATGTCTTCCGACATGCAGGGCGCCGGCCGGCTGCAGGAGGCGATTGAGCGGGCGCAGAGCTCACCCCATGCGCTTCCCGGCAAGATCGGGGTGATCGGCTTTTCCCTCGGTGGCGGCGGCGCGCTCGCCTACGCGGAGCGCCTGCCCGATACGGTTTCGACCGTCATCTCCTACTATCCGCTGACCGCCTTCATCGCCAAGGTGACCGACATGAAGACCTTCGTCGGCAAATTCCGGGTCCCGCTCCTCGTCTTCGCCGGCGGCCAGGACACCTACAAGAGCTGCTGCCTGTTGACGACCATGAGATCCATGGAGGCTACCGCGAAGGAGCTCGGCGCGCCGATGGAGGTCGTGGTCTATCCGGACGCCGGCCACGCGTTCATTCAGGGGTCCAATTTTCGCGCCGGCGACGCGGACGACGCCTGGCGACGCACCACCGACGCGCTGCATAGCCATCTCGGCGAAACGCCCGACCATTGAGGCGGGCCGAGGCGCTTTTCCTGTGTGTCGATCCGGTGCAGAATTCATTTACTGATTTGCCGTTATGCACGGGCCGGCACCCCGGCGGGGACGCCGCCTGCACCCGGGTCATGAATGCGAGGGAGGGTCCATGAGCCGCTTCCGGCTGCCTGCGTCGGTGGCGGCGATCGCCGCCGGTGCCGCGGTGCTGGCGGCGTGCGCCGAGACGGCCACGACCCCCTCGATCGCGCCGCTGGCGTCCTCGGCGCCATCCTCTCCGCCGTCGATCCGGCCGGAACAGATCGCCGGGCGCTGGAGCTATGGCGCCTACTACGACGAGAAGGACCGGGCTCGGACCCAGGCGGCCGCCAAGGCCATGTGCGGCAGGCCGGTCACGATCAGCCGGGGCCCCAACGGGGGCATCATCATGCCCATGGTCAATCCCTCGCTGACCGAGCTCACCATCAAGGGCGGACCCGGCGGCAAGAATTTCATCGGTCCGCCGGGCGACGCCGGCGGGGAGAAGGACAGCGAGATCGTGTCGTTCGACGGCAATGTCCTCATCACCCGCACGGTCGCAAGCGACGGGACCGGCCACGCGACCTCGGTCTACGTCCGCTGCGGGCCGAAGGCGTGATGCCCTGCCGTCACTCGCGGCCAGCGTGCACTTTTTTTCCTCTAGCGGTGCTGCCCGGCGTCGACTAGGGTTTGGCCGCTCAGCTTGCGCCATCCATGCGATCCGAAGTCGGGCCCGTCGGTAGCGGGGCTCCTTCGGCAGGTCGGAAGCACCTTCCGGCCGCTCAACAAACGCCACCGATAAAAGGAGGAGACGATGTCCCAACGACGTGGACCAGCCGTACGCTTGCCCGGGCGCCTGCCCGGACTGATGGGCGCAATCGCCGGGCTCGGGCTTGCGGCCTCGGCGTTTGCGGTTCCGGCGACGGCCGCCGACGACACCACCGACCAGCGGCTGCTCGCGGCCGGGCAGGAGCACGACAACTGGATTCACCATCACCATGACTACACTGCGCAGCGGTACTCGCCGCTGAGCCAGATCAACCGCTCCACCGTGAAGGGCCTCAAGGTCGCCTGGACCATGGCGCTCGGCGGCATCGAGGGCGGCGGCATCTGGAGCCATGGCGGGCTCGAGGGCACGC